>JAOZRE010000082.1 GCA_029940215.1 bacterium
ATGCTGACTAACTGATAGAAATTATGGCTTTGATGGAGTTTTGAGGAGGGGCAGGACTCACAAACATTCCCGGAAAGCCCCAATGAACTTTGGGACGAAATGCTGAAGAGACAAGCCAAAAAAAGCAGAAGCCATCTGTTGAGTGAGGAGTATGTTTTGAACGGAAAGCGTCACTATTACGGGGAAATCTCATTGATCGACCAGGGAATCGGAGAAATTGTCCAAACCGTGGAAGAGATGGGCATCGCAGACAACACCTGGATTTTATACAATTCGGACCATGGCGACATGATTAGCGATCACAGGATGATGTCAAAGCAGATGTTTTATCATGGGTCGGTACGGGTTCCCAATATCATTCGTCCACCCAAAGGAATGCAGGCTAAAGAGATCGATACACCTGTCGAAGGTATTGATGTCACAGCGACCATCTTGGATATCGGTGGTGCCGAACCCTTAAAAGAATCTTCAGGCCAGTCTCTGCTACCGGTCATGAAAGGGGAGTCTACAAAGAAGAAGGTCGCTTTCAGTGCAATTTGACCCAAGATCGACGGGGAAATCAGGCATTTTGTCGGCGCTCATACACGCCGTTACCGCCTGACCTACGAGACAACCACGAAAACACCGTGTGAGTTCTTTGATCTGCAGGAAGACCCGGATGAACTGGACAACAAGATCAACAATCCACTTTTTACAGCACGCGTGCAACAGATGGTCGACGAACTGGTACTTCCACATATGAGTAGCTAATGAGATCCGAATCCAGTTTTTTTTTAAAAACTACCCGTTCGGGTGGTGATTTTTATTTTGGGTTAAAATAGTATTCCACCCAAGAACCCGAAATGATAATAGCTATACAAAAAGAGAGAGACGTATACACGGAACTGTCTCGGAACAAAATATTTAATTGTGATGATAACGCTGACAAAGGAGTAAACTAATGACACTCAGAAAGGATCTTTTAAGGTTTTTGATCTTATTATCAGTTGCTCTCTCTTTCTCCGGATGTGCAAAACTGAAACTCGGATGGATGAGGTATATGGCGGACGTCGATCCACCAGTACGGGAATTTGATGCCAATAAGCGACATCAATGGAAACCGGAAGGCAAACGGCAGATCCAGGTCACCAACAGTGTCACAGGCTCCAGGCGGACCTGGAAACAGCGTCATAGTGATGCCATGAATACCGATGAGGTGACTGCGGTTGTCAGTCCTGTCTTTGAATTGGATTGGGAAACCCAACCCGATTACTATATGGAAGGCAGTGTGATTGTAGACAGCAAAGGAGATATTTTTCTCACACCTTTTTATGCACCGGATAAGTCGATCCTGACAAAGATTGATGGAAAAACGGGTCAAGTGCTGTGGAAAATCAAGAGTAAGAAATACTCCCTGGACGGCAGCGTTTCAACAATCCTGGAAGATCCGGAAAATCCGGGCAGCGAGATCGTCTATATGGGAACACCAGAAGGTGTCATGGCTGTACGAACCAATGGGGAGATCATCTACCGAAAACCCAATGGTTTTCCGGATCCACCTCAAAAAGCGACCTATGACAATCTGGCAGATTTTTCGAACTACGGTCCCAATTATAACCCCGTGATGGACGCTTTAGTGTTTTGTACCGGAAGAGGGATGATCTGGGGTGTTGACAGGAAAACAGGAGAACAGGTCATCAAACCGTTTATGCTGCCGGGGAAAAAGTCCCCGGGAAAGCGCAACCGGGTTATTCCCGAGAAACTTAAAGACCTTGAGAAGGGGGAACTCAATTTTATATTTAAAGAGGCCCCGGAAGATTTTCACATCGGCCACATCGTGGCCCGGGTTCTGGGCGAGCACCTGCAAATGTCCAACTATTTCTCCATCGATCAGCAAACAGGTGCCATGTGGTTTACCGGTACCGACCTGGATGAAAATGATGGGGAAAAAGACGGCATATCCGAGTATGGCGCATTGTTCCGCATCGATCCGGTTCCGAATCAAGGGGGGAAATATCCCTGGAAAGTCAAAATGGGCGCTAAATTAACTTTTAAAGGGGGATCTGCCTCAACACCGTCCCTGCGAGGGGACGGAAAACGTGGTTATGTGGGGGACGCCTTTGGAAACCTGATCGCTTTTGACTATGACGGAAATATTGTCTGGAAATACCATATCGGTTCAAAAAATACTGATATGATCGTTGGATCTGTCTCGGTGGCATCCGATAATGGTGAAGTCTATGCCGTCACTTTCCGTGACATTATCCAGGTCATTGACAAAGGGGACCACGGGGAATTGGGCTGGCGTTCCACATTGGACATGTACAAAGACATCGAATCATCGTTTATTCAGTCGAACATTACGACGGTGACGGTTACTGCCAACGGTGTTGGATTTATCGGCGGTGTGGGGCCTTCGCTGAAGATTTTCGGGGATTCTCCGGTGTTTTTGCCGGTCAAAACCGGTGTGGGTCTTTTAGACCGGAAAACGGGAAAACTCCGCTGGTTTGCGGATGGGAAACAGCTGGGGCAGGACACCGTAGCCATGACAGCCCCCACCCCTGACGGCGGGCTGATTATCCCCCATTCACCAGTTCGCAGGGCCTTTGCCCGAATATTGTTTGGCGACCGGGTCCATCCGGCCAAAGGGGGAATGACAAAATACGGCCCCCGCAGAATCGACCTGTTGCTCAGGGATATTGCTGCAGCGTCCTCCGACAGGATTCAGCGGGCCATTGAGATCTATGCCATTCAACCGGAAGGGACAAAGGCAGATCTGGCCGATGTGAAGGACCTTATTCTCCAAGCCAAAATGGTTGCCCCCAGTGGAATCAAAGCAGGTGACATCACCCAGGAATTATGGAATGAAATTAAGCAGGATTTTAATGATGTGATCACCCTTCATGCTGACTGGAGCCGATCACATGGCCTGGATGAATTAAAAAAATCTGCAACCATCATGGCCGGTATTGCGAAACGTTTGGAAATTAAAAAATAAGCCTCACGATATTCATGAAAAACAACACTTTTCCCGAGTATTATTTGACGCCGGAAGGTGGTTGTATTTGGACAAAAAAGAAATAAAACTGGCGTTTTTAAATCTTATCCTGTTCCTGTCCTCAAACATGAACCGATTATGGAGAAAAAATGGATAACCAAAAACTGACCCGAAGGACTGTTTTGAAAATGGGTGCTCTGGCAGCAGCCGGCGCATCAGGGCTTTCCCTGGCATCCTGTGAAAGCGAGAAAAGCGATGTGAAATTTAAATTTGATTCGGAGATCTACAGTGATCCGGAGCGGGCAAAGGTCCCCGTTGATCAGCTGGTGAAAAAGATAGAGGGCTTTAAAGGGAAACAACCCAATATTGTTTTGATCCTGGCCGACGATCTCGGTTACGGTGATTTGGGATGCTACGGAAACGGAGTGATCAAAACACCCCATATTGATAAAATCGCAACAGAGGGAGTCCGCTTTACTGACTTTTGTGCACCCAATGCCCTCTGCTCTCCCTCCCGGGCGAGCATGCTCACCGGTAGATACGCCCATCGAACCGGTGTGACCATCCCTGTCCGTGCCGGTAAGGATACATTTGTGAGACGGATGCTGGCCAAAATAGGATTGGTGATGGGAGATCTCGGGGCGATTGACTTTCGAGGCGGGGAAAGCCTTGCAGATGGACTGCCCCAGTCCGAAGTCACCATGGCCGAAGCCTTGAAGATAGCCGGCTATAAATCAGCCCTGGTGGGTAAATGGCATCTCGGAGATTTTACCGAGAATGACCATTATCATCCCCATAAACATGGATTTGACTATTTCATGGGACTCAACGTTGCCAATGACGACTGGCCTGTTGCCCTGTACCGGGGCGAAGAAGAGCTGATCGAAGATGTGGGCCTGGACCAGGAGCATCTGACCGGCATGTTTACCAAAGAGGCGGTGGAATTCATCGAACGCTCAAAGGATGACCCATTCTTCCTCTTTTTATCCCATAAAGATCCCCATCAACCATTTGTCCCCTCCAAGCCCTTCGTGAACCGGTCTGAAGCGGGACGTTATGGAGATGCCGTCGAGGAGATGGACGCCAGTGTGGGGACCATTATGGAATGTCTGAAACGAAACGGGCTGGATGACGATACGATTGTCATATTCACCAGTGATAATGGCCCCTGGTTTAATGGCAGTTCAGGAATGACACGGGGAAGAAAAGGTCAGAGCTTCGAAGGTGGTTACCGGGTGCCAATGATTGCCAGGTGGCCAGAAAAAATTGAAGCAGGGAAAACATGCCGGGCATCCACCATGGGGATCGATTTTTTCCCCACCTTTCTGCGCCTGGCAGGACTGAAAGACCCCAATGACAGAATAATCGACGGCAAAGATATCTGGGGACTTCTCAGTGGACAGGAGAAAAAATCACCCCACGAAGCCCTGTTCTTTTTTCACCAGAATGAATTGGAAGGAATTCGTTCCGGTAAGTGGAAATATTTCAGGTATATAAATACCTTCAATTGGCCAATTCCCCTGGATAAACCCAATACCTTCATCGGTGAAGTGGCCGGAGGGCGTGACTACACGCCCCCGGGATCGGATAAATCCGTTCCCACCATGGGAACCTGGCCGCTTCTTTATAATCTGGAGCTGGACTCCAAGGAGAGCTACAACCTGACGCAGAAATACCCCCAAGTGGCTCAAAAGCTTGGCAGGGACCTGGTCAAGTTTGAAAATGAGTTTATTGCCAATCCAAGAGGGTGGAAAAATTAAAACCTGGGGCGATAATTATGCCGACATACAGAAAATAGGAGGAGTGCAATATGAAACAAGATAATTTTCCTGTCACACCGTATCGATGGGTTGTGCTGGGTGTCTTCATGTTTATCAATATTACTATCCAGTTTTTCTGGATTTGCCTGGCTCCGGTCAGTAGCATCGCTGCTGAGCACTACGGCGTATCTGATTTTAAAATCGGATTGCTGGCGATGATCTTTATGATCGTATACATTCCTCTTTCCCTGCCTGCATCATGGATCATCGACACGTACGGTTTTAGAAAAGGTGTTGGGGCAGGTGCTGTGATGCTCGGTGTTTTCGGGTTGCTTCGCGGAATTTTCTCCCCCAGTTTTACGATCGTGCTCTTATGCACCATCGGGCTGGCGGTTGCCCAGCCGTTTCTTTTAAACGCATTTACGACCGTGGCCGCCAAATGGTTCCCCTTAAATGAACGTGCAACCGCGTCAGGACTGGCAATGATGGCCAATTTCGCCGGAACAGCTGGTGGATTGGTCCTTACACCCATTCTGGTGGTTGAATACGGGATCGATACCGTACATTTGATCTATGGTGTCGTCACCGCTTTTTCTGCGGTGCTCTTTTTGATCCTTGTCCGCGAAAGTGCAACCGGCGTCATCGAATCCGAAGAGAGATTAAGTGCTCTGCAGGGACTCAAAGAGATGGTTCGGATGGGGCACTTCTGGTTTCTGATGTACATGTTTCTGGTCGGGACAGGCATATTTAATGGGATTGCCACCTGGATCGAGGCTATTGTCAGGTCGCGTGGGGTGTCCGTGGTTCAGGCTGGAATGGTGGGCGGCGCCCTCTTGATCGGTGGTGTAGTCGGCGCAATCATCATGCCGATGTTGTCAGATAAATTTAAAAGGCGAAAACCATTCATGTTTATCGGCATATTAGGCTCAATTCCGGGAATTTTAGGTATTGCTTATGGTTCCTCTTACTCAATATTGTTGATCTCAGCGGTAGTTATCGGATTTTTTCTGATCAGTATGGCACCCATCGGGTTTCAATATGCGGCGGAAATTACGCACCCGGCTCCTGAAGGGACGTCCAATGGCCTGCTTCAGCTGGCAGGTCAGGGTTCGGTGGTCCTGATCCTGGGAATGGGGGCGATGAATGAGGCGTTTGGATCTTTTGCCCCTTCTATGCTGGTAGCGGTCGGTCTTTGTGTAGTCAGCCTTTTTCTGATCACCCGGCTCAATGAATCACCTTTTATGCTCGAATCTGATTAATATGAGAATCCCGAATTCAGGTAACCCGTGGACTACTTCTTAAGATGTAGTCCCAACCGTGATTTTTTTAAGGAAAATATGACTTTAGTTGGATGACTGATCTTAACCAGGATTTTAGATTGCAGTAGCAGTATTAAACAAGATTGGAACGTTTTTTACGCTTCTGCAAAATATAAAGACACAGCCAAGGAGATAAAAAAATGAAGAAAAAAATAATCTGGACTCTTGCAATAATACTTTTAATCGCTGGCGGTGGTGCAGGGTATCTCTATAACAAATACGATGCCAAACTGATAAGGCTCACCCCGGAAACGATTAAAAAATTGCGGCAGACTGTTGCTGCCGAAAATGAAGCGGCGATTAAAAAGCCCCCGTTTCGCGAGAGAACCGTTCAACCGGCAAACCCGCTTAAGAATGTCTATTTTGGAGACACGCATGTTCATACCTCCTGGTCCTTTGATGCTTATTTGAGCGGTAATCGGTTTCCGCCTGAACAAGCCTATCGATTTGCCCAGGGCGAAAAAATTGAGCTGGTATCGGGAGAGATTGTGCAGTTGTCAGAACCCCTGGATTTTATGGCGATTACGGACCATGCTGAGAGCTTTGGCCTGTTTGTAGGCTGTGCCGTTCCCGGCATCTCTCAGGAAAAAAAGGATTTTTGCAAAGAGTTTGATGTACCGAATCTGACAACCTTTTTTAAACTCAGAAGAGACGCTTTAAAACGACCGCCGGCATGGCCCGCTGTTTTTTGCGAAGAGGATGGCAGTTTTTGTATTAAACACGCAAAAACGACCTGGAAAAACACCCAGCAGGAGGCAGATAAGGCCTATCAACCCGGTGTGTTTACGACATTTTACGGGTATGAATACTCACCCGTTTGGCCGAAAGGGGGCCATACTCACCGGAATGTTATCTTCAGGAACCAGACCGTACCGGAAGATGTGATTTCTGCATTTGATGCAGCCACGGTCCTGAATCTCTGGAAAACCCTGGAGGATACATGCACCGGTGAATGCGAATTCCTGACTATTCCCCACAACCTGAACAGATTCTATGGAAGGGGCTATTCCCGTGTAGATGAGGATGGAGGTCCCTATACTCAAAAAGATTGGGAGCGGCGAAATCGTTATGAGCCGTTAGCTGAGATCTTCCAGGCCAAAGCCACCTCGGAGTGTGCCCTGGGCGTCGGCACAACCGATGAAGAGTGTGCCTTTGAACAGTTTTTTCCGCTTTGTAAGGAGGGGGAAACGGAAAGATGTGCCGGCAAGGGATCATTTGCCCGGGACGGTTTGAAACTTGGGTTGGAACTGGAAAAAGAGCTGGGATTCAATCCTTTGCGGTTCGGTTTCGTCGGCAGCACCGATGTTCACAATTCCAATCCCGGCGATACTGAAGAGTGGGATTATCGAGGAAAAAGCGGATTCAAGGATGCGAGCGCAAAACAACGACTGGGCAACCGTAAATATGGTCCCGCTGTTCCGATCACCCATAATCCGGGTGGATTAGCCGCCATCTGGTCAGAAGAGAATACCCGGGACGCCCTTTTTGACGCCATGAAAAAGAAAGAGGTCTATGCCACCAGCGGAACCCGTATCCGGCTTCGCTTCTTTGCCGGATGGGATTTGGAGCAGGATATGGTCAACAGCCCCGATATGGTAGCTACCGCATACAAAAAAGCCGTGCCCATGGGAGGTGTTCTGAACGGAACTGAAAAAGTAAGTATCCCAAAATTCCTTGTCTGGGCAGCCAAAGACCCGATAAATGCCAACCTGGCTCGAGTGCAGATGATCAAAGCCTGGATCGAAAATGGAGAGCAGAAAGAGGCGGTCTTTGATATCGCCTGTTCCGATGGACTGGCCCCGGATTCCGGGACAGGGAAATGCCCGGACAACGGTGCAGATGTGGACCTGTCTACCTGTGAAATCACTGAAGCTAACGGGGATGAAGAGATCAAGGTTCTCTGGACAGATGACAATTTCAATCCGGAATACGCCTCTTTTTACTACGTCCGGGTCATGCAGAACCCGACCTGCAGGTGGTCAACCTATGATGCGATCCGGCTGGGAATTGACCCCATTAAAGAGGTTCCCGCCACTATTCAGGAACGTGCCTGGTCGTCACCGATCTGGTATTCGCCGAAATAGGGCTGAATAACCCGTTATATTTGAAATGAAAACACCAGAAACCGAGAAAAACGTACAGCCAATGGACCGAAGTCTGTTTCACAACCCGTTGATCAGGTTTTTCCTGTGCGTGATTATGATCGCTTTTATCTGTTTCAGATTTTTCAAGTCCGATGAGTCTCACCGTTATGAAACCTATTTCGAATCGGAATGAATGATGTGTCGCGTGGGGCGCCTGATTAGTTCTCATAGTGCGTCCCACCCATGATCCAACAGGGATCAAAATTGGTTCAATTGCGTCGTTGGCGACTCCTGATTGTGCATTGATCCGGATATTCGTCGTTTTTATGATAAATATTTTTAATAACTCTCCTAATTTATTAAACAACTGGAAAATTGCCTGGGTGGGACCTTTGCTGAAAGTCCCACCCAGGACGGAGACACCAACGGCGCTACTGAGCTAATTTTTGCGGGATTTGATTAAATCCCGACCAATCGGGTCACTCGGACATCCCGGAGTGATCTTTTTTTACCAAAAAAAGAACAGGAGCAAGAATGACAAAAGCACTCATGAAAAAAGTAATCCTGGCAGTCGCTTTCTTAGGTCTGGGAATGCCAGTCGCATTTGCCGGGGACGGCCCGATGGATTTGAAAATTGTCGGTGAACTGGATGCTATCTATAAAATGCAGACCGACTACAGAACCCCTCTGGATTCAAACGATCCCCTGATTGCCGATGGTTTTGACCCCGGTACGGGATACGACCAGAGAGATGGCGCCAACAACCGCTCATCTCAAAATGTAAGGGCTACCGGAAGTATGACGATGATCGCGAAGAGTCCGGAAAACAAGCTGGTTGGTGTCATGAAACTGACGATGGATGCCCAGGACCCGGATTACGCAAGCGATGAAAAACTGGACGGTGCCTATAAAGATAAAGTTGCTCTGGGCGATGTCTGGATCCGTTATGCGCCTTCGAGGGCAGTCGGTATCAAAATAGGTGTTCAAACCGTAGCAGCGACCGCAAATGCTGTGGGTATCGGACATACATTTGCAGGAGACGCTGATGAGGACTTTATCTATTATACATCAGCTGTCCTGAACACGAAACCGGGTATAACGGTGGATGTTCATCTGTCTAAGAAAATAGAGTTCGGTTTCGGCCAACTCCAGGGGCAGGGAGATTTGTCGACACTGGTTGCAGGTGGCAGTACCGCCCAGGCAAACAACAATGTGGCCTGGTTTAGGGGTGGATTCGGACTGGTTGACCTGACTGTTGGTTATCAAGCCATTACGGTGGGTGGAACAGAGACGGATGGGGATGGTATCGAGGGTATCTATAAACATGAATACGCTCACAATGTGACGAACTGGATGGCAAAATTCAACCTGGGTAACTTTTCACCATTTATCGGTCAACAGACGATTACCGGTGACAAGACTTCAGCTGGAAACCAATTTGTGCAATATGACAGTGCGATGCAGTCACTGTCTCCCCTTGGAGCACAGCAGTTGAACAACCAGGGTGGAAACAGGGGTGTTGAACTGTCCATGATGACCCTGGGTCTTGCAGCCAAGCTGGGTGATAAAGGTAAGATTGTCGCCGCTTATACCACCGCAACCACAGCTGAATGGGGTGAGGATACTAATGCTGCGGTTGCCGCTGAAATGGCTTCCACCATGCAAATTAATTATGTGTATCCCCTTTCAAAAAGTGCCTCTCTGACAGCATTTTACAATTCCATGACGGTCAGTGAGGACTCAAAGCTCAGGGAAGATGCCGATACGGCCACCGCCAACAACGCCAAAATCACGACAGCAGAAGGCATGAGCTTGATTTCATCCGCGCAGGCAGATTCTCTGAGATCAATGTCCGATTCCCTGGATATCTACAAGTGGAGTTCCACAACCTCTATGGGCATCGCGCTGAATGTCAAGTTTGGTAGGTAATTTCTGAAAGAGTGCGAGTCTCTGGCAGGTTTGAAGAGACCGTTTTGACCTTTTAATCTGCGTTCCGGTGAAAGCCGGAGCGCGGTGGTGACACCCTACCGAAATAGTTGTTAAATCAAATTGAGTTAAACGGGTTTATGGAAATTTCTCTTGCCATTTCTGCTTGAAAGCGGGTATAATTATTACCAGTTATAGCTTAATACGGTAATTATAATTCCCACGTAAAAAATGATGATTGAAACACTGAAAGCATTGATATTAGATTTCCAAGAAGATCGCATTGTGACAGGAATTTCTCGTCATTTGAAGATCGACAACATCTCGGGTAAAGCAACGATCTGCATTGGCGTTCGACGATGTGGAAAGTCAACTTATCAATTTCAGTTGATTCAATTCTTACTTCAATGTGGCATTTCAATTGAGAATATTCTGTATGTAAATTTCTTTGATGATCGCCTTCATAGTATGCATCAAAAAGATCTGGGGATGGTCACAGAAGCATATTATTCATTGTATCCGGACAAAAAAAACAGTCAAACAGTCTATTGCTTTTTTGACGAAATTCAAATGGTTCCCGGCTGGGAATCTTTTATTGACCGTCTCATGCGGACGGAACTGTGTGAAGTTTTTATTACCGGTTCTTCAGCCAAGATGCTCTCCACTGAAATTGCCACTCAAATGCGCGGCAGGGCATTGTCATGGGAGTTATTTCCATTTTCATTCAGAGAATTTCTGGACTACAAAGGCATTGAAAAAACAGATCGCTTATCAACTAAAAAGCGACTGATTGTTCAAAAAGCGTTCGAAGAGTATTGGCAAACCGGAGGATTCCCTGAAGTAGCAGGGCTGGACCGTCGATTAAGAATTAAAATTCATCAGGAATACTTACAGGCAATGTTGTACCATGATCTGATCGAAAGACACGATATTTCTCATCCGAAAGCACTGACGGATCTGGCCTATCGACTTATTGACAACGTTGCATCGATGTATACAGTGAACCGCCTCACCGGATATTTAAAATCGTTGGGTCACAAAGCACCGAAGTCTGCAGTATCCAACTATTTGAAATGGTTTGAAGATGCTTTTTTTCTATTCACCGTGAAATTATTCGATGCTTCTCTAACCCGCAGTAATGCCAATCCAAAAAAGATTTACTGCATTGACCATGCTTTTGTCACCTCTATCACTTCGGGTATATTGGTTAATTCTGGGCATTTATTGGAAAATCTCGTCTTCACAGCCCTTAGAAAGATCACCGAGAGAATATTCTACTACAAGACCCAAAATGGCGGTGAAGTTGATTTTATCATTCTGGATCAACACAATACACGCATACTGGTTCAGGTTTCTGAGACACTTGTAAATCCTCAAACCAGAAAGCGGGAAATAACCGCTTTAAGTGATGCGATGGTGGAGTTAAAAATTGGTAGAGGTACCATAGTTACACGTAATGAAGAGGAGCAGATCGATATTCGTGACGGTAGAATCGATGTCCTACCGATTTGGAGATTTTTGTACAATCTAGCGGATCGGTAAGACTTTCGAAACGCTACAATTTGGCTGAGCCAATCATCTCAGGTTGACTCATCACAGGATTAATTGGAATTGTATGTTACGTCGCTTATTCAACGATCCCATCTTTCGATTTTTACTGGGTGGAATTTTTATTTTTATTGTATACACGACCTTTTCCGACCCGGACCAAAACCAGTCCTACCTGATTACACTGGACGACGGGAAAATCGCACGGTTGAAAAGCGCCTGGCAAACGGAAAAGGGGCGTGTTCCAACAGAGGAGACCTTAATAAATCTGATCCATTCTGAAATCAGGGAAGAGATTTTATACCGGGAAGCCCGGAGACTCGGACTTGACAAAGATGATCGGGTCATCAAAAGGCGGCTGGTCCAGAAATATCGCTTTATGCTGGACGATGCCATTATTGTCCCGGAACCCGATATTGAGGCGCTTAAAGAATATCATCAGTCACATCCGGAGCAGTACCGGACAGCGGGCACTGTCAGTTTTGAACATATTTTCTTCAGCAATGCCAACCGGGTGGATCCACAGGGTGACGCCGCAACGGCTCTGCTGAGAAGAGATCGCCTCCAGGGCCATTCACCGAAGCAACATCCGGGAGGAGATAGTTTCATGGGACCCATGCGCCTGGAAAACTATCAGAAGCGAATGGTCCGCAGGGTTTTCGGGTATGGTTTTTTTGACCGGTTGACGGCTCTGCAAACCGGTACCTGGAGCACACCGATTGAATCCGCCTACGGATGGCACCTGGTAAATCTCCATGACAGGCAGGACGCCCGGCAGCTTTCTTTTGAAGCTTCTCAGGAGAAGATTCTTAAAGACCTGCGCCAGCTTAAACGCCTGGAAGCAAAAAAGAAGATGTTCAACAAACTGGTTTCGAAATACAGGATACAGACCCCTGCAAGCGCGCCTGCAATTGATCTTACTGCCATAGGGAAACCGTGAAACGCTTCTTTCTCATCCTGGCTTTTCTTCTGATCACGGGTCTGCCGGCCCTGGCCCATGAAGTCCGCCCCGCGTATCTGATGTTGGAAGAACAGGTTGATGGCACGTTTTCCACCCTCTGGAAGGTGCCTGTCCTCTCCGGCGCCATGCCCGCAATTGAGCTGGTACTGCCCGCAGAATGCCAACGAAAATCAGAGCCATTTGCTGAAATGCGGGACGGGGCCTATGTCCGCACGTGGAGTGTGGCCTGCGGTGCCGACGGACTTGAAGGAAAGCAAATTACGATCAAGGGGCTCTCTGCCACTTTGATCGATGTCATAGTTAGAATTTACTGGCATGACGGTCAGGGAACCCAGTTACTTTTGACCCCCGATCAGACTCAGGGTGTGGTGGGTACACGCAAAAAGCAGTCCCGCAGTTTTCAGTTTCTGCCCATGGGGATCAAGCATATTCTTTACGGTTTTGATCATCTGGCTTTTCTGCTCTGCCTGCTGCTGTTTATGCGAAAGGCCGTCCCCTTGATCAAGACCATCACCGCCTTTACCCTGGCTCACAGTATCTCGCTCTTCCTGGTGGCGTTTGGATTTTTAATGGTTCCCGCTACCCCTGTTGAGTTCATGGTCGCTCTATCTATTGTGCTGCTGGCGGCCGAGATCCTGGGTAAAAAAGAAGCATCGGTTTCTCAGGGCTGGCGAATTACCTTCGCATTCGGCCTACTGCACGGGCTGGGATATGCAGGCGCCCTGCAGAGAATCGGGCTACCCGAAGGGGATGTTATTTCTGCGCTGCTGTTTTTTAACCTGGGAGTGGAACTGGGTCAGCTCGGCTTTGTGATTTTGGTTTTAATCCATTTGAGGATACTGGAGCGTATCTGGACCGGCAGCCGCCCTTACATCGAACGATATACAGCCCATGCAGTGGGTTTTGTTGGCGTTTTTTGGATGATTGAACGCCTGCTACGGATTGTCAACATCAGCTGAAAGCAGACATCTTATGAAAACCAGATTGAGACTCAATTCATACCGCCAGACTGTTCCTGAGCTGGTTCATCTACTCAAAGCCGCGCAGTGGGCAACACTGATGGTAATTATCGCACTTCTGTTTCTGACACCGCTGATCTGTTTTTCAAGTACAGCTCAAACAGAAGCCATGGTTAACGCATCAGCCCGGGAAACCACCACACTGACCGATTTCATTCACGCCGACTTAACTCCCAAAATGATAGTCATTGCGTTATTGACCGCCTTTTTCCTGGGGGCGGTTCATGCGCTGAGTCCCGGGCATGGAAAAGTAATGGTGGCATCCTATCTGGTGGGAACACGAGGGAAAGTCAAAGATGCCGTGACCCTGGGAGGCATAGTGACGGTTACCCATGTCATCAGCGTCGTCATTCTGGGGATTGTGACACTGGTTCTGGCGGAATTTCTGGTGGAGGATCAGCTCTATGGATGGATGGGGCTTTTCTCCGGACTGATTATTTTCCTGATCGGATACTGGATGCTAGCGAAACCTGCCCTGAACTGGATAAAAAAAGAGGGCCATAGTCATCATCACGATTCCCATGATGGTCCGGTACGATCCCACAACCATCATCATGGGCATGGGCATTCCCACGTACCCGAGGGGGAAATCAGTTTTAAAAGCCTCCTGGCACTTGGGACCGCGGGGGGTATGGTCCCGTGTCCGACCGCTATGGTGGTTTTACTGGCATCCATTGCCATTCATAAGATAGGCTTTGGCCTATTATTGATCATCTTTTTCAGTCTGGGTCTGGCAGCAGTTCTGATCCTGATCGGCGTGATGACAGTCAAAGCATCAAAATATCTGACTATTTTTTCAGAAGAGAAAAAGCTGATCCAACGCCTGCCTGTTTTAAGTGCAGGGGTGATTATGCTTGTGGGTATTTCCGTAGCTTTTAACTCACTGCTTTCTGCCGGAATCATAAGTATTAATTTGTGATAGATTGTTTGTAACTTGACAGTCTGGAGTTCTCCTCGTCATGCCGTATATGGTCTCACTAATGTCAAGAGTGAACTTGCTTTTTTGGAGATTTTTTT
>JAOZRE010000425.1 GCA_029940215.1 bacterium
GATCGGCACTAAAGGTGTCAAACATGGCAAACTGGTAACCACCACATCAGGAAAGGGTATTGTCTGACCCCCTGCCGAAAAACCCGCTTCAAACAAATGGACGGATGAATCAGCCCTCTCGGCCCCATAGCCATGCACTGGCAAAATCAATTGGCTTGGTCAGCCTGATCACGCTTCTCAGCCGAATCCTCGGCCTGGCGCGCGAGATGGTCAAAGCGGCCTTGCTGGGTACGAGTTATTACAGTGATGCATTCACACTGGCATTTACGTTCCCGAACCTCTTCCGCCGGCTGACAGCGGAGGGGGCAATGTCGAGTGCGTTCATTCCTGTTTTTGCAGAGGTGTTAAAGGCAGACGGCGAAAAAAGGGCTTTTGAGTTCGCCCGGAATTTCTTCTGGTTGTTTACCATCATCCTGGTTCTATTCAGCCTGCTGTTCATTTTCAGCGCTCCCTGGTTGATCCGCTATGTGTTTGCCATCGGTTTTGATGGCGAACCGCTGGCATTGACCATCGTATTAACGCGCTATATGTTCATTTACATCGTTTTCATCTCACTGGCCGCCATTCTGCAGGGTATTCTGAACTCCTTCTCTGTGTTCTGGGTTTCCGCATTAACACCGGCGCTGCTGAATATATCCATCATCGGGTGTGCCCTCTATTTTGCACCACGCCTTTCCAACCCGACAACTGGTTTTGCCATCGGTGTGATAATGGGCGGTTTAGTGCAGTTGCTGGTGCAGTTGCCAAAAGCTGGAAGAATTGGGCTGCGGCTGTTTTCCGGGTTCAACCTATCTGACCCCAGAATCCGCCAGGTCATCACCCTGATGATTCCCACACTTTTCGGAACCGGCATCTATCAGATCAATATCATCGTTAGCAATCTGATTGCCTCCACCCTTGATGAAGGGGCAATTTCTTCGTTAAATTTCAGCAATCGCTTGCTTGAATTGATCATCGGTATCTTTATTGTATCCATCACAACAGTATTCCTGCCCCGTTTTGCCAAACTATTTGCAGAACAACAACTGGATTCGCTTACATCGGACCTTGGTCGCATTATTCAATTGACAGCCTTCATCACCCTTCCAGCCACCATAGGGGTTCTGATGATCAACGAAGAGATTGTGACGCTGCTTTTTGCACGGGGGGCATTTGATTCGACCTCTGTCATGCTGACGGCGGGTGCATTGCGCTATCATATTCTGGGTCTGACCTTCATCTCCTGGAACAGGGTACTGCTCACCTTTTTCCAGGCTGGGAAATGGGTCAAACAGACAGTACAGATTGCCGCTATAATCCTGGTAGTCAATGCGGTCTCGGCAGTCGTTCTCTCTGTCTGGGCCGGCCATTTGGGGATAGCGGGAGCGAACAGTATCAGCCAGGCGGTGCAAACCATTCTGCTGGTACTTTACCTGCATAGACTTTTAAAACGGGGTCTGGCTGAGTTAATCTCCATCATGCCATTGGTAAAAACAGTATGGATAAGCCTTTTGATGTTTGGTGGCCTCTGGCTTTTCAAATCACTGCTGATTCCACCAGAGATGGTACTCTGGATGCGTATCAGCCTGACAGTTGGTTTCGGCGTGGTCTTTTACGGCTGCTGCGCATTCATTTTCAGAAGTGAGGAGCTTGGAACCCTGGTTGCAACCATCAGGGGAAAAAAGGGGCAATAGGCCTGCAGTTGGCAAAAACTAATTTAAATCAAATGGATGATTTGTTTTTTGATCAAAACCGGGAGAAATGAGCTATACTGCGAAACAGATCGACGTAATTTATAAGTGACTTTCAATTAAGGTAATAGATGAAAAAAATTATCAACCTGGAACGTTTCATCCAGAACAAAACAATCAGGGAGTGGATAGAGGCCTTGATATTCGCACTGATCGTCGCCATGATTTTTCGAACTTGGCTGTATGCCCCTTACCGTGTGCCAACCGGTTCCATGATCCACACCATTGAGATCGGCGACCATCTCTTTGTTAATAAGCACGCCTATGGGTATGTCGTCCCCTTTACCGACATCAGACTATTTTCAGAAAAGGTTGAACGTAACGATATTGTTGTGTTTCCCTATCCCAAAGACCCGTCCATCGACTTTATCAAGCGGATTGTCGCTGTAGGGGGAGATACCATTGAAATAATCGGTGAATCCGTTTATATAAACGGAAAGCTGGAAAATGCGGAATATGTATTCTACGACGAAACCCTGATGACGCTGCCGGAGCGGATCAAAATCACCATTCCAGAGGGAAAACTCTGGGCCATGGGCGACAACAGGCGGAATTCAAAGGACAGTCGGTCCTGGGGATTCGTTGACGAGAGCACGGTAGAAGGCAAGGGTGTCATCATCTACTGGTCTCATGATCCCCGGAACAGCCTTTTTTCTGGATATCGATTCAACCGGGTGGCAAAGTTTCTCGAATAGGGCTATGGAAAACAGCGGCTGTGGTTTCGGCCGCCCGGACTCAAAGTAATTCAACACAAAACATTAAACTGAATAACCTGAATGCGGCAAAAAAAGCTTCTTCAATTTCTAGTGGGAATTGCGCTGCTGTTTATACTGCCTGATCCCTCAATGGCCCAGGAGGATGTCTACGTCGATGCGCCTATTGACGTCCAGCAACCCATCGCGGCCCAGGCAGGAACAGCCGGAAACTTCCCCGATCAGTTTAACTGGGGCCTGGTTAATTATGGTTTTACCAATAGTGTATACTACCAGTATTCAGGCAACACTATTTTTTCAGGTGGAAATTCACCCGACAGCTTTCTCAATATCGGGTGGATCCGACTCATACCCCTCGATTTCGAGTATCTGCCTGGGATGGCCTATGGCGCCGATTTTCTGGTGCTGAATTCAACCTCTGAGGAGGTATACTCCGGCGACAAAGAATCCGTGGTCGGCCCGAACATCAGTATGGCAGCCTATCTTACCAATTTCAAGGTGCGACTCTTTTTCATGGATCCTGTAAATGGTCTGCTGCACCCATTTTTCGGAATTAGTTGGGGATTGATTTTTGGCGATTTCAATGCCACCAAAGTTGGTGGCGATAAGTATACCACCAACTTTTTCGGGGTTTCAGTCTCCCGCAACATTGGTGTCCAGGTCAAGCTTGGAGACCGCGGTGGGCTGGTGACCGAGTTCCGAGCTGTCAGTGCCGGTAATATCAGTACATCAAATGACCCCTTCAATCAGGGAGACGGAGAGAGTGTCGACCTTGATTTCAGCGGGATCACCATTGCATTAAGCGGTTACTACCGATTCTGATCCATTCAGACTCGGCCAATATTAAGACATCCCCCTGGAGAAAAACGGATGTTTTTTTACCTGTCAAAAATCGTCACCTTTCTGATCGATCCCCTGTTTATTATCCTGCTTCTGCTCCTGATATTCATTTTCAGGGGGACAAAGCGGCTGTCAACCCGTCTGATTCTATTCTCTCTGTTCCTGGTCCTCTACCTGGTGTCAACCGGCTTTGTAGCCAACCTGCTCCTGTACCAGCTTGAGCACGTGGTAAAACCCTCCCGACCTGCTGACCACTATGACGCTGTTATTGTACTCAGCGGTATGGCAGGTGTGCAGATCGCCGACAATGACCCTATTGAATTTTCGGGAGCGGTTGACCGGATTCTGACAGGGATTCGCCTGATTAAAACAGGCCAGGCAGACTACCTGATCCTTTCGGGTGGAGATGGGTCCCTCACACAGAAAAACCAGCCGGAAGCAGACAGGTTGAGGGCGTTCGCCATAGATTGGGGGGTCGAACCATCACGGATACTGGTTGATAACACATCACGCAATACATACGAAAATGCTGTCAATACAGCGGCTCTGCTTAAAAACCGCGACCTGGACAAACGGCTGTTGATAACATCCGCCTTTCATATGTTTCGGTCCAGAGGGTGTTTTAAGCGGGTGGGGCTGGATGTGG
>JAOZRE010000083.1:0-11914 GCA_029940215.1 bacterium
GGGGCTAGGGGGTTGTTATCCGATGTCTGGGTGTATCATTGCCTGTTACACCCCCCGTTCCCCCCTTGAGGGGGTATTTTGAGCCCAAAGGCAGAGCCGAATGATTCTGACCGGGCCTAAAGGACCCGGTTTTCTATAATGAATAAATCATGAACCGTTCCACACTAATCATTCAAGTCCCCCTCATCCGGAAACAGGGACAGGTAACGGTATGAAAGTGCGATCAGCAGAATGCCAAGACTCAC
Source organism: bacterium (assembly GCA_029940215.1). GTDB lineage: Bacteria > SAR324 > SAR324 > XYD2-FULL-50-16 > XYD2-FULL-50-16 > JAHJRI01. The sequence continues at coordinate 246 of JAOZRE010000083.1, forward strand.
CGGTATCAAGGTTGTCGCTATCTCCTGCCAACTGGGCAGGTACGGCACCCATTTTTCAAAGGGCAGGACCGGCATAGCCACCGTCTGCATAATCAATGACCAGCGGTTCAGACAAACCCCAAGCACAACCAGCGGGACAGCACTCCAGAGCAGCAGACTGCTCCGACGTCCCTTTGCACTGATCAGGATGAAGGCCGGCACAAAACCGCAGAGAATGATCTCTGCAAAAAGGATCCAATATCCATGATAGAGCGGGTTTTGTGTGTAGAATCGGGTCCAGTCAAACCCTGCTTTTGCAACGGTGCTGGTGGCCCAGTAAACGGTATCTATGGTTTTAGCCGTGATATAACTGAGCAGTATCCACCCCGCTATTTTGGCCAGCATCCGGATCACGGGCTCAGGAACCAGCTTTTTCCCGGATACCATTTCGGTGATCTTAACCAGAAGCAGGGTAAAACAGGGGCCGGCTGCGGCCGCGGACCAGGTATAGAGGAAAAAGGTCCAGGGCCAGATTAGAAAACCCTCACGATAGGCAAAGGGCCGACTGCTCAATACGCCTGTTAAACCACCCAGCGATCCCTGATGAAAAAAGGACAGAAACACGCCAATGCCGGCAAACAGAGACATGACAGCGTGAGTATTGCTGCCCAGTTTTTTCAGGAAGGGAATCCGCTGCAGCTTCGGACTTGCAGTGATAACCGGTAGATATTCGATATTGAGAACCACAAAGTATACGGTCAGACAGAAAGCCACTTCGGTCAGCATGGAGTGCACGTTGGCGTGCCAGTAGATAAACCAGAACCGCAGGGGCTGCCCAACATCAAGTGCCAGTATTAAAAGGGCTGAGCTGTAACAGATCACCCCCACGAGCACGGCAAAATGGATGATGGCATCCAACTCCCGCTTTCGAAACAGGTAGCGCAGCAATCCCGTGAAGAAGGCCCCTCCTCCAAGAGCGATAATGGCCAAGTCGGCCCAGATCCACAGGGCAAACCCATAGGTATTGTTCATGTTGGTCTGGTTCAGGCCCTTAGACCAGATCAGCACCATGGCATAAACGCCCCAGGCCAACAGCAGCACAACGGGCACTAAAGGGATGAAAAACCGGGGTCCGGAGCAGCGTTCAAACCGTCCGGCAGAATCAGGAGGTGTCATCTGTCAGCTCCTCCCTTTGTCATCGATATGGTTGTCGCTCACCTCTCGTACCCACTGTTTGCTGCTATGATAGTAGACACTGGGATTGGTCCCCAACTTCTCAAGCAACCTGAACACCTGCGGATTTCGCGGTTTACCACTGAGATTCCGATCCGGATTGACCATCTGTGTGATACGATGCTGCGGATTGTTCAGGTCGCCGAACGTGATAGCGCCTGTCGGACAGGCTTCCGTGCAGGATGTCTGGTAATCCGATTCCTCAATTCGAGGTCGCCCCTGCAAGTGAGCCTTGTCTCGCGCCGACTGGTAGCGGTGATAACAGAAACTACACTTTTCCACCACACCCCGCATTCGCACTGAGACATCAGGATTCAGCATCTGTTCCATACCCTTCGGCCAGACCGGGTCCCACCAGTTAAAACTGCGCGCATGATAGGGGCAGGCGACCATGCAGTAGCGACAACCGAAACAACGTGAGGGGATCTGGCTGACAATACCGGTGTTTCGGTCGTAGTCTGTAGCAGTAACCGGGCAAACAGAGACGCAGGGTGAATGGCCCGACTCTTTTCCCTCACAGTGCATGCACGGCATGGGCAAAAAACAGCGTTCCGTATCAGGAAACGGCTTCCGGTTGGATATCCGATACATCCGCATCCAGGTGATACTGGTCTGCTTATCGGTTTCGTCCGGCCGAAAAGAGATATTGTTCTCCGACATGCAAGCTACCATACACGAACCGCAGCCGTTGCACCGATCCAGGTCGATCAGCATTCCAAAATGATAAGTCTGTTTCGTTTTCGTCTTCATCGCCTTTGTACCCGAAATCATACCGGCATCAGCCGTGCCCGGACAGTCCGGGATATGTTCTGCCCTGTCAATGGGTCCAACACCGGCTGCAACAGTCGGCTGGCATTAACCCCTCTTCCATCCAGGTACTCCCCGAAAGCAGCGTGCCCCAACCCCTGGGAAATCACCACCGTATCCGGCATGGTACCGTCGTCCAGATGAATCATGACAGCGGCCTCTGCCTCAGGGGTTATCAGTCGAGCCATGTCGCCCTCGGTCATGTTCAGTTTTTCAGCGGTTTGCGGATTCACATCGACAACCCCTTTTTTTCCTTTCAGCACCGTATCCGAGACAGATTTCATCATAAAGGGTGAAGTTCCCACCGCGCTGTTGTTCAAACGCATGGAACTTCTGGTAAGTATCATCAGTGGGTATTTATGCACTTCTCCAGCGGATGTCTCGATATCGGCATTGGAAAAAACTGAATATGAAATGGTAGCAGCGTTGTCCGATGTTATTGGCGGCCGTGGCAGATTAATCCACCCCCGGCCCTTTAAATCGTCCCACTGATCCGATAGCGTCTCTTTCAAACACTCTTCATAGGTTTTCCAGGGAAAGGCTCGACCAGCGGTTCCCCACAGCTGACGAGCCGTCTCCAGGATAGCATCACCGGTATAACGGGTATCAAACAGTTGTTTTGAAACCGGACGTGATAGGCCCAGCCGGGGTTCTGTTAAGCCAGCGTAGACTGGAAAATCCTGGTATCGTTCCAGGTACGAATGGTTTGGCAGAATCAGGTTTGCTGCCAGGGCCGTTTCGTTCCAATACTCGGAGAAACTGACGACCAAAGGAATTTTCCCAATGCCCCGTTTGATCCGGTCTGAGGCTGCCAGATCGTAACAGGGATTACAGTCCGATACCAGCAATATCCCCACTGGACTGTCAGGCTCTTCGGCTATCGTCTTAAAAAAAGCATCAGGTGACGGCAGAGGCCCTGCCAGGTTCTCCCCTGGCCAGCCGCTTCCAGCAACATCATCGCGCCTTATCTCCGGCCAGTTGATATAAGGAACTCTTTTTATTCGGTGTAACCCACCGGGTCTGTCTATATTTCCAGCAACGGCGTTCAAAGCCAGCACTGCCAGCATCTCTCTTGAGGCCACCGGTGATCGGTCCGCTCCTTCACGACATAACGCCAGAGGCCGTTTAGAACCCACAAAATCATCCGCTAGCTGTTGGATGACCTGAGCATCAACACCGGTGATCCCCTCTGCCTGCTCAAGCGAAGGACCGGGCTTAATAATGGCCTGCAGCTGGTGGCGAAAACCGGAATCAATGGCCGATATATGACTCTGACCCCGGGCCGTTTCAGCCACTGTCCTGCAAATCGCCAGTGCCAGGTCGGCTTCAGTTCCCGGGTTTATGGCTATCCAACGATCCGCAGTAGCAGCTGTATCTGAGAGACGGGATTGAATCTGTACCAACTTTGCCCCGTTCTCCTTCCAGCCGCTGCAGGCACGCATCGTCCGGATGGGGCTGCCCCATCCCTCGGTCAGATCACAGCCAAAGCTGAGAATGGTGTCGGCCCTCTCCAGATCGTAGCCGGGTATAAACCGGCTGCCGGTTAATTGCCCGGTCAGAAGCTCCCAGGCATCATCAATGGAAGCCGAAGGGATGAAATTGGGAGACCCGAAAGCGGTCAGAAATCGTTGCAACAAGGCTGATACAGTCCCCTGTCCGCTACCGGCCAGACACGCCAATCCCTGTGGTAATTGTTGCTGTTTCAACTCTTTCAAATGGGAAACCAGGGTTGATATCGCAGCGTTCCAGGAGATCGGTTGAAAAGCACCATCCACCTTCATCATCGGAGACATGACGCGGTTCGGGGTATAGAGCAGCTGCGGTCCGGATAATCCCAGGGGACAAATACCGCCGGCATTGAGGGGATGGTTTTCCTGTCCGGCTACGAAGACCAGCCTTTCATCAATACGGCGCGCTGTGATGCCGCAACCACCGGGGCACAGCGTGCATATAGAATCGTGAATTGAGACAACTCCCGCTTTTGGAACCGGCACCCAGGGCCAGTTCTGAGTCCAGATGGAAATATCGTCCAGCAGTTTCCAGGGCAACGGCGTAAGGGTCAACCCCGCCGAGGCGCCTAATCCCAATGATATGAATCCTCTTCTGTTGATCTTCATAGGTCTCACCAGGCCCTGCCGGGGCCATTAAAAAAAATGGTAACTATTCACCAAATTTCGCTAAAGTGCCGAAACCTGTATATAATTGAACTCATTCTCGACGGCCATCCATGGCCGTCTTCCGAGGGCGGTCGCGAAAGCCCCCCTCATGGAGGCTTTTTCCGCTCCCAATCCGTTCAATCACATACAGGTCCCGTCACTGAACAATTAAATGAATGGTTACAAAAAAGGCAACATGGCTACACACTATTTATGGCAGATAAAGCATCCGTCCCTGTCCGTCTGGGCGCTTGCTCCGTCCTGTTTTGTCTCTTCATGACAGTTAGCACAATCATCCATCTTCATGCTCTCTTCCATATCGCGGCTGTAGCCAGTCATGACGTTCTCTTCATAATGTCGGGAAACCGCTGATTGCCCGATATCCCCGTGACAGGTTTCACACCCGAGTTCTGCAGAGCGGACGTGGGCTGCATGGGAGAAAAAGACGGAATCCGGCTGACGGGCGTAGACCTGCCACGGAATCTCAACTGTTTTGGCAATGTAGTCACGAATTAACTGTGTCTCAGAATCGCCACCTGTTTCAACCTTGGTATGACAGGCGCGGCAGGTTTCGATGCCGGGAATACCACTGAAACGGCCATCCTTCCTGAAAAAATGACAGGAGTTGCAGCCATCATCTGCTATTTTAGTGTGCAGGCGATGATTAAAGCTCAATGGCTGGGGAGTGTTTTTGTAGAGAAGTGCGGGAAACGCCACCCAACCAATTAAGAGTAGACACCCGAAGCCCAGCATAAATGCCAGGGCGTGCAGGCGCACGCTACCTGGAAGCTGCTGATCAGAGCTGTTTCGGGTATTCCGGCTCATGGGTGGACAGGTCAGCGGTTATCTCGAGCTGGGCAGATACAGGGCCCAGTTTAAGGCATCCTGGGCTGCCATGGCGATATTCTCGGAAAATGTCGGGTGCATGCTCAATGTATAAGCCAACTCGTCCACGGTGGTTTCAAGCTGAAGTGCGGCAGCAACACCCCCAATCATCTCGGTTGCGTGCTCTCCCACAATATGAACCCCCAGAACCTGGCCCAATTTCGCATCGGCTATTACCTTGACGTTGCCTTCGACTTCACCGTACGACATCGCAACACCGTTGATGGACATGGGGCAGTTTCCGATTTCAACATCCAGATCCAGTTCATCTGCTTCCTCCTCGGTTAGTCCGACGGAAGCTGCTTCGGGAAAGGTATATAAAGCCCTAGGTACCAGTTTGGAATCAAAGCTTTTACTGTCACCCATGGCATTCTCGGCCGCGGTGACGCCCATTGCTGTGGCTCCATAGCTTGTCATGGCCCCGCCTGCAACATCGCCGATGGCGTAGACATTACCTGCGCTGGTTTTCAGGGTATCATCAACGAGGATATAACCGTCGTCACCTGTTTTAATGCCAACGGCATCAAGTCCAAGGTCCGTATTCGCTTTACGGGATGAGACCAGCACTTTCTCAACCTCAACAGTCTCTTCCGTCTTCCCGGAAATGGAGGCTGAAAAACCCTCGCCTGCTGGCGTAATCGATTTAAGTTCTGCCCGTGGCATAATAGTCACACCCTGTTCTCGCAGGCACTTTGTGATTCGTTGCCCGGTGTCACCATCTTCTAACGGCAGTATCCGGGGTGAAGGGGTCACCAGTGTGACAACAGAACCGAAGGTGCTGAAAATGGTAGCCATCTCAACCTCGATGGGGCCGTCGCCAACAATCAGAATCGATTCAGGCATCTCTGTCAGGTCGATGGCTTCATCTGTCGTAAGGGCTGCATCCTTCAACCCTGGTGTGTCAGGAAATTGGAGGCTGGTACCGGTGGCAATAATAATGGATTTCGTTTCCAGGATTTTTCCGCCTGCTTCAATCTTGCCGGGACCTTTGATCACGCCCTTCTCAGCAATCAGTTCTATCCCGTTGTTGGTACACAGGGATTTCATTCCCATACCAATTTGGGTGGGGATGCCGTTACGGCGCTCAACGATTTTTGAAAAATCTATTTTTTCGATACTGGCCTTGACGCCAAACATTTCACCGGCTTCGATTGTTTTTTTTATGCGGGCAGCTTTTAACCACATCTTGGTAGGAAGACAGCCACGGTTCACACAGGTACCGCCCAATTCAGCCGGTTCTAAAAGAGCCACCTTTCCGTTCAGCTGTGCTGACCGAATACTGGCCGCATATCCACCTGGACCGCCACCAATTACAATTACGTCATACATGTTTACCTCATACACTTAGGGATCGTACAAAAATAGCTTGGCATATGCCGATTTAAGCCATCAGCAGATAGGGATTCTCAATATATTCGTTGAGAATTGCCAGGAATTTTCCAACCGGTGCGCCGTTGATGGCGCGGTGGTCAAAGGTAAAACTCCAGTTCATCACCTGCCTGATGACAATTTCATCTTCAACAACCATCGGCCGTTTCACGATCGATCCAACACCGAGAATGGCAGATTGCGGTTGGCTGATAACCGGTGTATTGAACGAATACCCCTTGCCGAAGCCCCCAGTGTTGGAAATGGTAAAGGTCCCACCAGTGATTTCGTCCAGCCCGAGTTTCCCGCTGATCGCTTTTCCCCGCAACGCTTTAATCTGCAGGCTGAACTCGGTCAGTGTCAGGTTTTCGGCATTTCTAACCACCGGAACAATCAGGCCAGCGTCATACTTCTCTTCAGGAAGTGAAACAGCAACACCCAGGTTGACATCTTCCCACAGTTTAATCTCATCGCCAACGATACTGGAGTTGATCAACGGAACATCCTGCAACACCCGTGTGACAATGTAAGCCAGCAGATCAGTATAGGTAATCCGGGTGCCCAGCATGGCTTCCCGGGCAACCAGGGTTTTTCTCATGCGGACCAGCTCGGTAGCGTCAAATTCCCCCATGGTTGTCAGCTGGGCAGACACCTGCAGGCTGTGATGCATATGTTCCGCAACAGCCGCTCTCATACCGGTCAGGGGCAGAACATCCTTCACCCGCTTACCGTCTACCACCTCTCCATCGAATACAGCTGCTGGAGTCGCTGAGCTCACCACAGGGCCGGCTGCCAGAGCTTTTTCCACATCAGCCCGGTTAATCCGACCATTGGTACCGGAACCCTGGATAGCTGAGTACTCCAGGTTGTTCACCTCAGCCAGTTTCCGCGCTGTCGGCGTGATCCGGACGCCTTTCGGCCGTTTGCCCGAGGCTGCTCCACCACCCGGTGCAGGGCTTGTCTGTTGTTTGGCAACTGCCTCTTTTGCCGGTACAGCTGCTCCAGTAGACGCGGCTTCCGCAACCGCCTCTTCTGAGTCGTACAGTTCAGCTATAGCTTCCCCCACCGCAGCCTTATCTCCCGGGGCTGCAATGATATGCAGGTAGCCTGAATCCTGCGCCTCGACATCATAAGTCACCTTTTCCGTCTCGATAACCAAGACAATCTGGCCTTCGTCCACCCACTCCTTTTCGTTGAATTTCCACTCAACCACTTTGCCGTGGGTCATGGTCATTCCCAGTTTTGGTATAACTACATCGTTTTTCATTGATCCATTCTCCTCATTGAGACCATCCAATCCGTTTATGGCAAAGCACTTAGGGACCCAAGTGTTTCGACAGAAACACGTCGTCGTTAAAAAGTAACGTCACATAATCTGTCTGAATAGGGATCGTTCATAAATAACTTCACATAATCTTTTTGTAAAAGTCCCTAAAGCCAGACATTTTGCAAAAAGAATGTGAGCTAATTTCTGAGCCGACCCTTAACTTAATCAACCATCACATCTTTAATTGCCTGAACAACCCACTCCGGTTGGGGCAGTACAAATTTTTCCATGATTCCGCCCGGTATGGGGTAGTTCTTGGCGCAGACACGTTTGATGGGAGCGTCCAGATCGTAAAAACCCCTCTCCATTATCTGGGTTGCCAGCTCACCGGCAAACCCACACCGTTCAGTATCCTCATCCACAATCACAACTCGGCCCGTCTTCCTGACAGAGGTCATAATGGTATCAATATCCAGAGGCTCCAGGGTTCGTGGATCAATGATCTCGATGCTGATCTCATCCTTCAGCATATCAGCTGCCGCTTCCGCCCAGAAAAGCTGGAACGATGTGGCAACAACAGTGACATCAGTTCCTTCCCGCCGGATGTCCGCAACCCCGAACGGCACTGTATAATCCTCTTCCGGAACCTCACCCATCACAGGCAGGAGTCCCTTGTGATAAAGAAAAATAACCGGATTGTTGTCCCGTATGGCAGTCTTCAACAACCCCTTGGCATCATACGGAGTGGAAGGGATAACCACCTTGAGCCCCGGGTTGTGCAGCATCATCGAATAGGGGCACTGGGAGTGTTCATTACCGAGCTTGCGGTACCCGCCGATGTTGGCAACAAATACACACGGCAACTGCTGGGTTCCACCCTGCAGAAGGCGCCATTGAGCTGCTTTGAGAAGGATCTCATCGGCGGCGATATACATAAAATCTGAAAACATCATGTCGGCCACCGGTCGGTACCCCATCAATGATGCACCAACAGCAGCACCTGCGATGGCCGTTTCTGAGATAGGGGTGTCCATGATTCGATCGGGACCAAACCTGTCTACCAATCCGGTCGTGGTACCAAAGGTTCCGGTTTGAATTCCCTCACCCATCAGAAATACCTTCTCGTCTCGCTCCAACTCTTCGGCAAACGCTTCATTGATTGCCTGCAGATACATTAGTTCTCTCATGATCAATTCCTCCTTGCGATTCTATTCTGCGTATAATGCGGCATCCAAAAGGGCCGGGTCATCGGGAAAGGGACTTTCATCAATAAATTTTTCAGTTTCATCGATCTCTGCGACAGCCTCCTGGTCGATCCGCTCCACATCGTCAGGGGTCAGAACCCCCTTTTCAAGCAGTGAGGTGCGAAATAGAACGATGGGATCCCGCTCACGTAATTTTGCAATATCTTCCGTAGTACGGTCCTTGCCATGAAGTTTGTCAGGGTTGCCAATACCATGGGCTGAAAAACGAGCGGTTTTACATTCGATAAATGACGGTCCATCACCGTTCCTGGCCATCTCAACCGCCGCCATGACCGCTTCCGCAACTGCTACGACGTCCTGGCCGTCAACGACAGCTGACGGCATGCCATAGGCCGAAGCCATGTTGGCCAGATCTTCCAACGGATATGCGTCCTGGATCGGCATATACTGAGCCACCCCATTGTTTTCACAAACCCAGACAATCGGCAGCTTCCAAACTGCCGCCATATTCGCAGCCTCGTGCCATGTGCCCCGGTTGGAAGTCCCATCACCAAAAAAGCACACGACCACCTGGCCCGTTCCATTTTTCTTGGCCGCGAGCCCCCATCCGGCAGATAGCGGAAAACAGGAACCAAGCGTTCCAGTTCCCCCAAACATCCCGAACTCATCCATCGCGCTGTGAAACCCACCCAAGCCATTTCCAAAACCGGTTGCTTTTCCACAATGCTCAGCCATATATCTTTTTGGATCAACCCCCTTTCCGATCATATGGGGGAGACCATGACCGCGCAGATGAGGGCTGATCACATCATCTTTCCGTAAAAAAGTCGTTCCACCGACGCCGGGCGCTTCACCCCCTTCAGCCGGATGATAAAAAGAAAGCAGCTTGCCGGTGGCCAACCACTTGATGGCTGCTCTGTCAAAAGCACGTGTCCGAACCAGATTGACATATAACTTTATCAAATCCTCTTTTCCAAATTCCATGATTCTTCTCCTACTGATCTCGTTGAATGGTAAATTCACCAACCTTTAGAAATATAACCACTAGCCATTCCGAGTACTATTCGATGTTCGATAAATATTCTTGAAAACACTTTATGGGCTACCAAAAGAGTTGTCAAGGGTTAATCGACCGCATTGACGAATGGTCCATTGAGAGGCATCAGGTCCTGTCAGCGGCCTTTAGCGATCAATCGGCTGCAACTGTCTGAAAGTCAAATGTGATTTGCCCGTTTAACATCCTGGAAATTTCGCATGATCGGGCTGAGTTCGTCAGGATGGATCGTTGCCGGTGGCTCAGTCCCGCTTCCAGATTGAGTGTGACCAGAACTGTGGTATGCCATGGCTCTGTTTCGTCCACCTCCAGGTAGATTTTAACACTGCTGTTTTCAATCCGGATTTGCTTTACTTCGGCGACCGCCGACAATGTGCGGAGGATTCAGATCCCCAGAGCATCAACGACCAATTCGAAGGGACAGGAAGCCGGGTTGACATCTGTTCCCGGCGAGAACAGCGCGAATGTCCGCTGAAAAACCCGGTTTCGCTGGGACAGCTGTTTTTCGGAAACGGGTGAGAACATGGTTTTACCTGAAGAATGAGCGATACTGAAAAAGGGCCACCCCCTTGCGGGATCCTGTCACGCCTTCCTACCAGGACTTCTTACCCCATAGTTTGAATACCTTCAACAGAATCAGGATGAGCACGAAGATGCCGGCGAAAATCCCCATTTGCTGATAAATATTCAGTCCCCATTTCGGTCCGAATACAATAACCAGCATAACGGGCAGGACGAAGAAATTGGCAAAGAAGGGATAGAGTCCTGTTTCCATAGCTGCCGTTGTTTTGAATTTGGGATCCACGATCCGCAACAACAGGAGTCCAGTGGAGATGGTTCCGGTATTGATCCCATACTGAACACACATCCGTTCAAAAGCAGGTTCACCCACACGGCGCCCAAAATAAAGAACCATGAATGTTGTCCAGAGGCCACCGACAATGACGATTACCAACAGCGGTACAATATATTCCCAGACGACCGACAGGCTCACGGAGATCAGGGTCGAGGCTACCAGCACATCGACACCGAACCCTGTAATGCGGTTCTGTGTCTCCCGGTCCAGCATGTGAGCAGACCCGGTTTTCTGCATGAACACCTTGATCAGGACGCCGGCGATCATCCCATAAAAGAAGAAGAATCCCCAGGTGGCAGAACTTATTGTGCCAAAAAACTGCTCAAAAATCCAGTACCCGATATAGGCCAGCAGATAAGCAATCCCGACAGCACCTCCCTGGAAGGCCAGGGTATCCACATTTCCGGAGTGAGTGGTCTGCAGTCCAACCGGTTCTTCAATCTGATCTTCCCGATACACTCCTTTTTTGAAAAAGTCAGGCAACTCGGTTTTTCCCATGGCGGAATACCCTTTACGAATTCCCCAGTTGACCAGTGGCACCCCGACAAAAAGAGCGAATACAAAACCGAAAGCCGCCACGGCCAGCCCAAAGCTGATGGCATTGGTCAACCCGACTGCTTCCCAGGCCTTTCCAATGGCCAGCGCCTGCCCTGGCCCCTGGGTGAAGCCCAGCGGCAGGAAAAAACCAAAGAGCTGTGGAATACCAAATCCAATAGCCCCCAGAATAATAACCAGCACTGCACCGATAAAGGCTTGTGAGGCCATTGAAGCGCCATTTATGCATCCCATCCAGAAAGCCCCTTTAAGCACCCGTTTTCCCTGTCCTCCGTCACCGGTATCCTTCGGAGCCCGGGTCAAT
>JAOZRE010000083.1:11924-14545 GCA_029940215.1 bacterium
TGATGGAAACAGAGTTTTTTGTCATAAAAGAAAATAATAACCTGCATCAGATAAAAGATATAATGAAGAAATGGTATGCAATGGCCTGGAACAACTCGACTTTCAGCGGGATCAACCCAGTATTCATCAAGATCATTCCCAGAATTCCGCCGATCATACAGGCAGGGACCAGAAAACTCTGTAACCCCTTGATTTTTGCCCTTAACAATACACCGACGAAGATGCTGATGCCGATATATCCAAAAGCCAAAAAGAAACTCATATCAAATGGCGTGTTCATCTTATCTCCTCTTTTTAAACAGCATTATTATCTCTACTAAGCTAAACCACATTCTCAATACTTCGAAAGCTATTCGATATTCGACGAATATTTCAATGTGGAAACACTTTAGGGTTTGCAACAGGAGTTGTCAAGAAAAAATCGAATTTTCGAATGGGGAGTTGGCTTGGCCTTTGGCGAGTTTCTTTGCTTACCAGGGATCGAAAATTTTTGAGATGAGTTGGTCTAGAGGAAACCGGGGAAGTGGAATGGGCACTGGTCGACCGTACGGGAATCACCGGTCGTAGTTTAAACCAGGGTGCGATGCTGCTGTGGTTAGAAGGGTTACCGGAGGGAATCGATGAATTGATTGATAGCGAACGAGAAGATATCGACAAAGCTTTCACCGGCAAACACGGTTGTTTCCAGTTTCTTGTATTGAGTCAGCCCCTGCAGCATACTCGAAAACATGATCCCGGCGTATCGGGGATTGGTTTCTTTGAAGATCCCGGCTTCCACTCCTTCTGCTATAATTTTCCAAGGTAGTCTCAATGGCTGGGCTGCCATTTCGTCAACTTCAACCTTTAGCTCGGGTTGAAACAGAATTTCCGGAGATGCACCAAAATAGTTGATAATATAATAGTAGTTCCGGTTTTTCAGGCTGAAGGTGAGGTAAGTTTCCGCCACGATCTGCAACTTGGCAGCAGGATCAGAAACCCCTTTGATTGCCTTGTTTAGTTTCTGCTGCAATAGTGCAAATCCTTCCGCCTGAAGGGTCACAAACAGATCTTCCTTATTTTTGAAATAGGAGTAAAGGGTGGCAACCCCCAGCTCTGCCCGTTTGGCAATCTGGTTCATGGATGCACCATTGAGTCCTTTTTCATGCAACAACTCACGAGCAGCCCTGAGAATCATTTCACGCCGGGCGTCCCGTTCTCTTTGTCTACGTTCCTCTAATCCCACTGAGTCTCTCTCTTATAGGGTACTGCAATATCTGGCGCCATCGTGATGGCTTGGCCGATCAAGCACTTTTTCTCACATTCGAAATGGCACTGGAGGTGAAAGGTATCTGAAAGGCCTTTAGTAAAGCTCTCGAATAGTATCCGATGATGGTAAGGTACTTTCAAAAACCAACCCTGTCAAGAACGCCAACAAACAGCCGAAAGTGGTTAATCCGCTTCCGATACTTCATACTACCGATGCGGCGCACTGCAATCATTCGAGGAACCCCGATCCCTTGCGGCTATCATTCGCTTTGATGCCGGATAGATATTATCACCTTTCATCGCATGCGAAAAATTCCCTTTACATTTTGCATTTATCCGATTAATGTTTTATCGTCGAATAGTATTCGAGGCAACAAGGCCGGGGCGTATCACAAAAATCTGCTTAAGGGGGATAGCAAATGAAAGCAGCTGTTTTTAGAAAAGGGAAGGGGTTGGTGATTGAAGAGCTTCCGATGCTTGAAGTCGATGATGACCAGGTGTTAATCAAGGTTGCCAGCACTGGATTTTGTGGCTCGGATCATTCAATGGTTGAAAATGAAGGCGCTCCCGATGGAACGGTGTTCGGTCATGAGATGGCGGGTACCATTATTGGAATGGGAGCTGGAGTGAAAGATGTTCAGGAGGGGACTCGCATTATCCTGCGACCCACATATTGCGATTCCTGTCCTGGCTGTCGCAGTGGGCGGTTCCAGCTCTGCTCAAACAACCGGCGCTCCATCGGAATCGGCGATTTGCCGGGCGGTTTTGCTGAATATGTCAAGGCGTATCCGCAAATGTTAATTCCGATTCCGGACGGTGTCGATTCTGAAAGTGCAGCGCTGGCCGAGGCGTATGCCGTGGGCCTGCATGGAATTGACCTGGCCGGGGCCACCGGTGGGTCTGCATTGGTAATCGGTGCAGGAACGATTGGATTGACTGTTGTGAAATTACTCAAGATCAAGGGGTTCAGCCCGGTTGTTGTTTCGGAACCGGTGCCTGAAAAACGGGAACTGGCCCTGCGGTTCGGAGCCGATATTGTTCTCGATCCCTTCAAAGACAATCTGGTGGCCGAGGCGTTTCAGCTCAACAATGGGTGTGGATTCTCTTCCGTATTTGAGTGTTCAGGCCTAAAGTCCCAGCTGGCAGTGGCCATTGACCTGGCTGGACCGGGGGGGAAAGTGTGCCTGCTGAGCGTGCTGCACGAGGATACACTGGTCAGTCCGATGAACCTGATGTTCAAAGAGGTTGCGTTGTACTCCTCTTATGGCAACACCCATGCTGAGAACATTCAGTGCCTGAGGTGGATTTCCGAAGGGGTTCTGGATCCGCTGCCTCTGATCTCAGACTGGTGCACCCTTGACGAGCTACCGGATGTG
>JAOZRE010000426.1 GCA_029940215.1 bacterium
GAAACAATCCGGAGACAACATCTAAAATGAAATTTTCCACTTCCTGAAGCTTACCTGAGACCTCCAGATCCAGGCTGGATTCCAACTGCCTGTCGACCAGGTGCAGCTGATCCGGGCTGATATACTTCATCATCCATCTTTTTTCGTCTTCAGTATAGCGGCGAAACCTCCCCCGCTGGCCTTGACCGGGGTCGATCTGCTCCTGAATCAGATACTGCCAGTACCTGATGATTTCGTTCAGTTCTTTTCGATATTTCGTTCTTTGGAGAAAAATCAGGTGATTGGTCCGTTTCTCCTCTTTTTCGATTTTGGTGAAGAAGGGTTCCGCACATATCTGTAGAAAAGCGTTGATATTGGATAGTAGTTTCATATGCTCCCGCTTTTCGTAAACCTTTTCAACCAGATGAAACGCTGACGCTGCCTTGTTTCGAAGATTCTCCTGATACAGGGACTTGATATCCAGCAGGAGCCTTCCGTATACAGAATCAAGCTGAAGTTCATTTTTTGGCAGTGCGGGTAGTAATCGGGAAAAGCTTTCGATTTCCTGTGGTGTAATATTCGCGGCCATATAGGCAACGGTTAAATCCCTTTTTGTCAGGTTCTGCCTATTGAAAAATCTTCTGAAGGCCTGTAATTTCTCGATTTTGAACTTATCAAACGTGCCGCCAGCCAACTGTTCGATTTCCAGGATAATGGAAGTATCGTCGATTCTGTTGCTCTGATTATCCTGCAACTTGATAAATTCTTTCAGCAGCTCCAGAAAAATATCCTGGACATGAGAGTATTCCTGAATCTCCTTCAGCAACTCCCTTAGGAAATCCTTTTTGACTTTCAGAATGGCCATTGCGGATATCCGATTCAGGTCGACCTGGTCATCAAATCGCTCCAGGAGGTTTTTCTCCAGCATGGTTACGGTCTTTCGTTTTGTGGCCAACATGATGTTGAAGCCTTTCGTCACACTTACCGCTTCCGGAAAATCTCTGTTGGCAGCGAGTTGTGTGCTGAACTGAGAATTTATATCGGTAGCCCCGAGATCTTCAATCAGAAATCCTGAAAAAATTTTCTGTGCCGTCTTGTACTCTTTGATTACCCGGGAATACAGAGAATTAATGCTAAGGGTCCTTGTTTTGATACTTGATTTCAGCTCTTTCAGGTCCGGCTTGATTTTATACTGAAGAAAAGCGAGATGGATTTCATAATTCTTGAAGTTCATGGAAGCAATCCACTGATGGATGGATTTTACAATGCCGGCAATGCCAATTGTTTCCATCTTCTGGCCCACAGCCTCCTCAATATCCTCACTATCTGGTTGGGCATATCTTTTTGTCAGGGCCATCCGCATATCTTTTTCAATTTGCAAGACGGCATAGTAGTAATGAATTGACTCGTACATATGAGAAATGCCGTTCAGTTTATACTTCAGGAAAGTGATGACCGTAAATGACTCCAGGTTATACCTGCTGAAAAGATGCCCTATCTCAGCCTTGACATCCTTAAGAACATTCATGACGGCCCGAGCCTGATAATGGCTGTCGGCGAAGAAGTCCAACTGTTTCTCAATGACTGGAAACTGCAAGGCCATGTTTTTAAGTACCCGTAGTGGTTTAAGCCGCTTGTCGACATTTTCACGTCCCGTTTCCAGCAAAGCTATCTTTTGCGGGTAATTAGAAACAGCGGAGGAATTTAGATCATTCAGCGACTCAGTTTTTAGCCGGTACACATCTCTTAGTTGATCAAACAAGTCAATCAGCGTATCGAGGTAGGAGGCGTCCCCCAGTTTTGAAGTGGAAATATCAATGATGTGTTCAACCCTGACCTTTTTTTCCTGCTCAAACGTCTGGTAAATTGAATCATATTTTGCCCTCTCATTTATCTGCACCTGCTCCAGTTCCACATAGCTGTCCGCAATACCACGAAATTTTTTACAGGTATCAACCGCTACGGCATATAGCTCAACAGTTTGTTGCCAAATGTTATAGATAATACTGTTTTTGACTTTTTCGATGGCAGGAAAAAGCAGAGCAGGACCATCTTCGTTTTTTTCTCCTTCAGCGACTTCTTTTGCATTGACTATTTTAAAGAAAACTTCGCGCTGAATAAGATACAACTGGTCGTTCACGATTTCTTCCGCCCGGTTGCGAATGATCTCTTGATTGGTTTCGTCGAAGTATTCGCTCGCCAGGAACCTGGAAAGCCGTTGGCGAATTCTAAAGACTTCGCAATAGGTTGTGTACAGGTGTTTGACAATTTCTTCCTGAACAACCAGTGTCAGACCGATGTTCTGAACCTTTGAAATACCTCCAGGACAACCGATAGTCTCCAGCACCCTTATGAGCGCATCCGAGATCTGCTCAGTTTTCCTGGCGATATCATACTCACCCATCAGGCTGAACTCCAGCTCTTCAGGTGACAATAATGAATGGTTGCTGTCCATTGGATATAGGAAGTTTTTCGTCGTTTATGTGTCCCTGTTGCCCTTTAAGCCCATGACACAAGAGTGATCGGGGTGAGACTTTTTTTGTGATGGTAACCTGCAAACGGCTACCCGGACACTGGTGAATCAAGTTGTTCGTTTTGGCCATTTCGCGACCCGTTCTGGGCCTCGTAAATCTGTTGCAACCACCAATAGGTCTCTTTTTTTCCAAGGTCAGCTGTTACGCCATATCGATGGGCCAATCTACAAGCCAGCATAATCTTTCCGCAGATGATCAGCTCCTTAATCATATAGGTATCGACCACCTCACTCAGGTTCAGCTCTGATTTTTCAAAATCACTGCTATTGAAGTCAATCGCGCGGACAAAATCCAGGATATCTTCCGATGCGGTAATACTGGATTCTTTATCTTTCCGTTTGTTGAAGTTGTCTGACACAATCCATCAACAGAACATCTAGCTGACACACCCCTCTCTTTCTGATTCTCTCCTCGACGAATTCTCTCTTTTCTGCTATTCATTCACTCATCAAATCAACGAGATTGAACCTGCCTTAATTCCAGTTATGAAAAAAGAATCCGAAAGAAGAATTGCCACCATCATGTTTGCTGATATCTCCGGTTTTACAGCTATGTCTGAGAAGATGGACCCGGAAGAAGTGACGATGTTGATGAATGAGTGTTTTAACCTGATGGGATCTATCATCCAGAGAAATGAAGGGCGAATTGACAAGTACATTGGTGATTGTATCATGGCAACTTTTGGTGTCCCGACAGCTATTGAAAACGCCCCACAAAAGTCCATCAATACAGCAATAGATATCAGAAATAAACTCCGGCAATTCAATAAAGAGAAAAAGCTGAACTTGGATATCCATATCGGGATTAATACTGGAACGGTTTTATCGGGATATGTTGGGGCTAATAACAAACAAGAATTCACTGTGATGGGTGATGCAGTGAATATTGCATCCAGACTAGAAGATGCGTCCATTACTGGTCAGATTATTGTTGGTACAGACACATACAAGGCAACCAAGGACTCATTTGAGTTTAATGAACTGAAACCTGTCATAGTCAAAGGAAAACAAGATCCGGTTCCCGTATTTGAACTGTTGTCTACCAGAGTAAAAACTGAGCGACGTAAGATATCTTCCGACAGGATGATTCATTCGGAGATCGTCGGACGGGATAACGAATTGAATAGACTTGAACTGCAGGCCAACAAGGCCATTAATGGTGAAGGCTCAATTGTCAACGTCATCGGAGAAGCAGGTATAGGGAAAAGTCGGATCATTGCAGAACTGAAAGCCAGACAAATTATGCAACGAGTCACACTACTCGAAGGACGGGCACTATCTATCGGTCGGAATCTTTCCTTCTACCCAATTATTGATCTTCTCAAACAATGGGCCTGTATTAGCGAAGACAGCAGTAATGAAACACAGATCATGAAACTGGAGGCCCTTGA
>JAOZRE010000427.1 GCA_029940215.1 bacterium
GGGATCCAGTCAAATATGGTTCTGGATTCCGGCTTTCGCCGGAATGACGGGTGATACCCCGCTGCTTGCGGCGGGGATCGTTATTCCATGCAGGAAGGAACCATGGCGTATCCATCTAAAAAGCGTTCGTTGACCCTGTCCATTTCCAATAAGAAAGCGCTTGCATCGTCTGATGGCGATTGTTTGATGGCAGGTGCTGCAACAATCGATATTACCCCACCCATCGGGATGCCACTGTCGGGGTATTCAACTATGTCCACAGATAGTGTTGGTGTGCGTACCAGATTAATGGCCAGGGTTTTTTACATAAAGCCAAAGATTGGACCCGCTATGGCATTGGTTCAATGTGACCTCCTGTCAGGATCTCTGGTATTACACCATAGAGTTGCCGAGCTGATTTCGGACCAGACCGATGTAAATTGCGGGGGATTGCTTATCGCGGGAACGCATACCCATTCCGGTCCCGGTAACTATTTTGCCAGCATGTTTTACAATAATATGGCTTCCAATCGTGCCGGATTTGACCCCACCCTGTTTGAATTCCTGAGTCAGAGGATTGCATCAACCGTCGCGGAAGCCTTTCAGACCCGACGCCCGGCAAAAATCGCGACCGGTTCAACCAGAATAACGGGTGTTGCCTGGAATCGGAGTCTTGCCGCTTACCTTCAAAATGAGAATATCGCAGCGTTAAAGAATCCCCCTGATAGGAAGGAAGCCGTAAACCCCTTCTTTCATATGATCAGGATGGATTGCCTGGAAAAAGATGGCTCTTATAAACCCATCGGGGCCTTCAGTAACTTTTCGTTGCATCCAAATACAAACCCCGCAGAACTGGGTGGGGTTTATAGCGGTGACGTCTTCGGGTTTGCTGAGCGGGAGATGGAGTGGCTTATTAAAAAACAATATAAACCATCAGGAGAACCTGTTCATGCGCTTGCGAATTATACCCATGGTGATAATAACCCCAACTACTCCCAAGCGGTCCCGGAGAACTTTGAGGATTTGAAAAAATTTGGCATCCACATCGCCCAGGAGGCCTTTAAATTATTCAAATCTCTTGATACGAAACTCAAAGAAGATGTCAATGTGCGATACAGATCCACGGAGATTGATGTGTTCAAGGAGAACGTGATTGACGGTATCAGGATCGCAAAAACTCCGGCGGTGGGAATGTCAACCCTGGCAGGTGCTCAGGGTAGAGGGCGAACATCAGTTGCTGCAAAGCTTCCGTTTTTTGCTCCGGGTTGGCCTAAACGGATCCTGACAGGAGGCGAGCATGGCCACAAAAGACGAATGCTTGGTTCACTACAGGGGCTGATACTGCCAAAGGATGAATTTCCCCATCACCTGTTTTTGCAGGTTATTCAGGTGGATGATACGGTCCTGCTGCCGTTACCGTTTGAAGTGACCTATGAGATTGGGACCCGAATTGCAGCTCAGGCTGAAAAAACGAGTGAGCAGGCTGATGATCTTGGCGATATCAGTCGTTATTTCGTTGCAGGGGTATCAAACGGATACTGGGGGTATGTGACAACTCCGGAAGAATATTCCCTGCAGTACTACGAAGGGGGAAGCAATTTCTATGGGCCAAACACCGGGGCCTTTTTAGCCGCACATATCGAGCATCTGGTTGAACAAATGGCCAGCGAGGGTAGCGGTGCTGTTCTTCCTGAATTCTGGGAGTTTAAGATGCAGGCAAGGGATTTTGTAGCCTGGAACCAGGGCCGGGCAACACTGAGAAAACCAGTTCAACAGGCAGAATATCATGATGAAACGAGTTCTGAAGGTACTTATTGGAGCTTTAAGTGGCAGGACAGCCCGGCAGAACGGTTTGTTATGCACAAAGAGTTGATTCAGATAGAGGTGCAGTCGAACAATGAATCCTGGGAACCTTTGATCATCGACAGCCGGTTGATCAATGATGCTGGGTACGATATTTCATTGGTCTGTATTCAAAAGGTTTCTGAAAATGATACCGGTCTTTACGAAGCCAGATGGTATGTCCCAAATCAAGACAATAATGGGCTGTATCGATTTGCCATCCTGGGTAGGGATGATACTGATATCCTTTATTCGTCTCCGTTTACAGTTGTTTCAGCTTAGTTGATACAGCTATACAGTTGTCCTTTATAAATCAGGCAACAGCTATCGCGATTCAGCACTACAGAAGATGGAAATCATTTAAAGGGAGCCAAGCATGACAGAGGAGAAAGTTTGTCTGGTGGTTGGGGCAGGTGATGCAACCGGTGCTGCCATTGCTCGCAAATTTGCGCAGGAGGGTTATACAACCTGTGTTGTAAGGCGGGAACGCCATCTGGATAAATTAGAGGATCTGGTTGAAGAGATTAAAGCTAAGGGGGGCAGGGCCCATGCCTTTGGAATTGATGCAAGGGAAGAGGAGCAGGTGATAGAGTTGTTCGAGTTCATTGAAACAGATATCGGTAAGATTGATGTGGCAGTATTTAATATAGGTGCCAATGTCTGGTTTCCGATCGCTGAGACAACCGCCCGCGTATTTGAGAAGGTCTGGCAAATGGGTTGCTTCGCCGGTTTTTTAACCGGAAGGGAAGCTGCGCGTAGAATGACTCCTCGGAAGCAGGGGACGATTTTATTTACCGGGGCGACAGCCAGTGTGCGGGGCAGTGCTCATTTTTCCGCATTTGCCAGTGCCAAACACGGACTGCGTGCGCTCGCACAATCCATGTCCCGGGAATTGGGACAGCATGGAATTCATGTGGCCCACCTGATTGTAGATGGCGCAATTGATACACCCTGGATACGTGAAAACTTCCCGGACAAGTTCAAGGACCCGACACCCGACACTGTTCTAAAACCTGAGGATATAGCAGAGGCATATTGGATGCTCCACACACAAAAGCCCAGCGGCTGGACGCATGAGCTGGATATGCGTCCATGGGTTGAAAAGTGGTGAATTGTCGGCATTACATTTTCATGACAATCCAGACTGTTTTTGCTTAGGACATCATATAGCCGCCAATGCCCTTGAAATTGCCCATCTCGCCAATCAGTTCACCCAGATAGGTTTTCATGTTCGAGATGTAGTCCGTATCGAGTCTCCTTTTAAACATGTTGGTTGAGAACATTGCCAGCAACCCCTCTAGTGAGGAGATGCCATCTTTTGTATCAGGATCGAATTGTGCCCAATTATACAGATGCTCTTCCGACCGGAAGAAAACCATCGTGCTTCAAGCGTAAGCCACATCCGCCTGCCACTTTGAGAAGGGAACGGCTACATAACAAATAATGCCTTCGGGATCGGCATTCTGGACGATACCATCTTTCATCTCTATGGAGATCGGTTCACCACAGTCGAGACACGGGGAGTCGATACGAACCGTTTTCCCTGGAAATAGCCAGCTGACCGCCAGCGATTCAAAAGCTCACTGCGCAAACCACTTCTGTTCACCGTCAACCGTAACCCTGAACTGGGTGGGTTGATTGTTAAATGGAGCATACGAGACGATAAAATCGGTATTGGGGTACAGCCAACCGTAAACTCCGGATTTAAAAAGTTGGTGCATCGTTTTTCGCCCTTCTTCGGGCGAAACACCAAGTTCAGCCGCGATCTCTGTATAATGCGGCGCCTGTCCTGTATCCACCATCTGCTTCAAAATAAAATGATGGGTCTTATCCAACACATTGGTGTCGCTCATTTTTTCTCCTTTTTTATTGCGTTATACCAGACAGGGTCGAGGAAACCCCGACCTCTGATACTACTTTCGTGTCCGTTTTTTCCGGACACCGGCCTTCACATCCGTCATGTAACGGGTGCTCCATTCTCTAGCATCTTTGGGCGTATCAATGACAGTTGCTTCAGCAATCAGCTTCAGCGATTTCGTTGGACACTTCACCACACAGATTCCGCACCCAAGGCAG
>JAOZRE010000428.1:0-1421 GCA_029940215.1 bacterium
GGGGGATCCTGATTTTTACGCGGTTCCGGTCGAAACGCTGATCAGTGACGCATATATCAAGAAGCGCATGGCAGGAATAGAGACCGACCATAAAACCGATTCAGCAGATGTGTCTGCCGGTGCTGTACCTCCACCTGAAAGTTCTGAAACAACGCACTTTTCCGTGGCGGATCGCTGGGGAAACGCTGCATCCATCACAACAACCCTGAACGGTGGATACGGCAGCAAGATATTTGTCAAGGGTGCCGGTTTCCTGCTGAACAACGAAATGGACGACTTCAGCATTAAACCTGGCGTTCCCAATATGTACGGACTGATAGGGGGAGAGGCCAACGCGATTCAGCCGCAAAAACGGATGCTCAGCAGCATGACGCCCACCATTCTCGTGAAGGACGGTAAGTTGTTCATGGTTGTGGGGACGCCCGGTGGTTCCACGATTATCACCTCGGTCTATCAGTCTATTCTGAATGTGGTGGAACACCAAATGAGCATGCAACAGGCGGTTACGGCCAGAAGGGTTCATTCACAATGGCTTCCGGATCTGGTAATAATCGAAAAGGGTGCCCTGGGAAACGTCGATCTCCTGCAGTTGCTCTTGAAAGGACATACGCCGATCGTTTATCCCCTGTTCAAACGGCCGCTGGGTATGGTGGATGCTATACTCGTCAAGCCCGATGGCAGCTATGAAGGGGCTGCTGATTATACCCGCGGGATCGATGATACTGCTACCGGGTATTGATAGAGAATTTTGGGGTATTAATGTCAGATATCATGCTTTCACGATTGCGCTGTCGGTATCGGTAAGGTTAAACTGTGCGAATACGATACAGCACCATGGAGATCACAGCTTACAACAGAAATGGATAGTGGCATATGATAGATTTAGACAGTTTTCAAGAGCAGGTTGAGTTCAATACTGTCCGGGAAAAAATTGAATCAGAAATTGCACCTGCTTCATGGGTTGACCTGCAACGGGCTTTTGCTCAGGGGATTGTACTGTTTGTATTGCCGGAATTGAATCTGGTGGATGTGGCGGAGGCGGTGGCTGAAAATAACACCGCTGCCGTTGAAAACTGGATGGAAAAACAGAGAATAACCATCGTTTCAGATGAACAGGCACGGGAATGGTTTGAATCAGAGGCCAGCCTGATGACGGTTATTGTGCAACCCTGGGTGCTGATCCAGACCATCCCCTGATCGTCTATATGTAGATCTGCTGTTGACTTCTCACCCCGTCTTTGAAACCATATCTTCAACAGGCCGCGATAGATTGAATGTTGCGGCTGAAATTACAGCAAGCACCATCATCAAACCTCGCGTGGAGACTCCCGAATGAAAAACCGGGTCTGTTCTTTCTTGATCGCTACCTTCTCCTGTCTGATCCTCCTGGCCGCGTGTGCGGATGTTGATCCAGAAGAAGT
>JAOZRE010000428.1:1521-3880 GCA_029940215.1 bacterium
CTCATCTACACCTCAGGCGAAGCCGCCGAAACCGAATAATTTAAGCTGATTCGAAAAACTGTACCCGCCTGACAAACCTCAGTGATCAACTGCAAGCAGACGAACAGCTTTAACTCGCTATGTAAAACCTCCTGCACTGCGAATAACACACCAGACAGACCGGCTCAATTCAGGTGCAGAGCCAGTAACAGGGACCTTTGCCCCTGTGAAAAGTAGATGACATGTCTAGAACGATCCCAGAAAGGCTCCCTGCTCCACCTCTTTTACTGCTACGATAGTTGCAAAAAACCGAAGGACCGTATCCATCTCTGTGTCAGAAAAATCGCTGGTCAACAGGTGACTGATTTTTTCAACCACCGGATCAGCAGAGTTTGTTGCCGCCAGTCCCTTCTCAGTGATAGAAACCCGAAATGCGCGTCCGTCATTGTCACAGGCACTCTTAACAACCAGGTCAGCAGCTTCCATCCGCCGAACCAGCCCTGTGACCGCTGAATTGTTCAAGTCCAGACCGGCACTGAGATCCTTTAGAAGACAATTATTGTTTCGAACCAGATAAAACAACGCTGCCAAATGCGCTGCTGATACGCCAATCTGCTGTTGAAATACCTTGTCACCCAACTTGCTCAGGCTATGCTGAGCCCGCTGCGCCAAAAAAAACAACTGATTCTGTTTCATAACACTTTTCCCCAATTTAACTACGTATGTAAAATAATATATTGTACTTGTGAACTAAAAGGGATAACCAAACCCTTTTATGGTTAACGTGTGAAATAATAAAATTAACCTCTGTAATAAATTACTATACCAATAAAGTAAATACAAGTAAAAACAGCTTTTCTTGGGATAGTATTTGATTTAGGCTTTTAAATCAGGGGTGTGAAACGGTTCAGCTGATCATGTCGGATCAAGTGGAGGGCAAAGAATTGGATTGAGCCGCTCCAGACCGATCAACGGTCTGGAGGAGGTTTATTTCAGGGCTTCTTTCAGTCCTTTTCCGGGTCTAAACTTGGGAACGGTTTTAGCGGGTATTTTAATGGCTTCTCCAGTTTGCGGATTTCGGCCGTTACGTTCAGCCCGCTTGGCAGTGGTGAAGGAGCCGAAGCCGGTCAGTTGAACATCTTCACCGTTAGCCAGGGAGTCTTTCATCTCATTCAGAATGGCGTCAACAGCCTTTCCGGCCTGTACTTTTGTCATTCCAAGGTCTTTGGCCATTTTTTTAATCAGGTCGGTTTTGGTCATAATCATTCCTGTTCGGGTTAACTGACATGAGAGAAACAGGTGCTATTGAAGTGTACCCTTTTTTAACGGGAATGATGGGCTTTGTCAAACTGGAATCCAGTATCTGTCAATTCAGTTTGTGTGCTTTTGAGATTGATAAAAATAGGAAGATTACATCGAATACAGGAAAAAAAGTTGCTAATATTGAAAAAAAAGAGATATAATGCTCGGAGACAGTAACCTCTGTATTCAAAAATAAGAATATATATCAGCAGTTAACAGTCAGTATACGGGATGATGCCATGAATTACGAAACAGTTTTGATTGTTCATTTTTCCCAACCTGAACGTGAAATGTTGCGGGAGTTTGTTACTGCAGGGGCCAGTGGTGTTAATATTCGGGAAGTTGCGACAGAGCCTGAGGCTGAGCAGATTATTCAGCAGCAGCAGTTTGATGTTATACTTAGCAGCATTTTCATTGACAGTTTTCAACGGTTGGCAGAAAGCGGGACACATATCATTGCATTGATTCCTGATGAGTCAGAGGCACAGCTTTCCAGACTGGCTCGGCGAGGTTTGACGCACTACCAGGTTTTTCCCATTAGGGAAGAAGTGTTGCAGGACCAGTTGAATTCGCTGACAAGGGGTGGGGTATTACGGAGCCATCAGCGGTTTGATGTTCCCGGGACAAAAATACAGTTTCATGATCAATCCATGCAGATGGAGGGGCGGATTCTGAACATCAGCCAGGGTGGATTTCTGTGCGAGATTGTTGTTGATGGCGCAGATGCGAACTTTCCCAGAGAGATACCGGTTACTATCCAGTTTCCGAGAAAGTATGGAAAGCGGATCATAAAAAATATTCGCTGTCATTATCTGGCAACTCGAAGGTCAGTCGAAGAGGGGTCAAGGGTCCGGCAGTTGGTTGTGATGCTGATGCCGAGGCTTGAAGCACATCATTTTGAAGCGTTTGTGATGACCTTGCAGCGAGTGATTCGAAAGCAACATCCGCTGGTGCAATGGCACAACAATCGGCTGGAGGTTGATATTGGTGGTCGTAGGACCTATTATTATGGAATGCAGTTGTTAAGGATCTTTTTAGGTGCCCTGTTGCTAGTCGGGTTGATTGGCGGGTTATCTTA
>JAOZRE010000429.1:0-2607 GCA_029940215.1 bacterium
CTCACCGTTTGTAAAATAGTCTCCAGTAATAAGCTGGCGATAGGTATAAGCCATAGTTATGTCTTTCCTCATTTCGACTTGATAATCAACAGACATTGAACCCTTAAGATCTATAACGGCCATTGCACTGCCAGCTTCGCCAGCTTCAGGTGTAGTTGCGGTACTATATTCGAAAGCAAAATCACCGGGTCCTAGATCCTTCATTTCAAACCCAAATGTCATTACTGACATCTTAGCATCTTTATCAAATCCGATGTCTCCGTACGTAAAAGACGTATTTGGAATAGTGCTGCCGGCTAATGTATTTGTTCCAGTCGAAGACCAATAACCAAAATAGGGTTTAATAAATCCTGCATTGTATGAGATGAATAGATTTGAAAAAGAATGTGTCTCAGATTTATCAGCACTTGTAACACCTTCATCGGTTTTCGTGCTCGTGACAACAGCAACTGATTGCTGTGCAAGCATGATTTTCAGGGCTTTTTCAAATAGACTCCCCTCATACCAAATAATTGTATCCGTTTGACCACCTTTGGCTGTATCAATTGCCTTTGCCGAGTTATAGATATCACTAGCTTTTGCACTTCCATTTAGAACAGCAACACCTACCTGGTGATCGCTACTTCCAAGATATGCACTTATTTCCAGGCCATCGCCTTCCTGAACAGTACTACCAAGAGTGACTATATCAAACTCGATCGGGCCCCAAAATTCATGACCCATATTTACGGTTTGAGTGACCGTTTGCCGCCCGATTTTGAAATTCAGCGCCATATGAGGTTTCCAAACCAAAAACGCTTCACCAATACCAACATCACTCGCTTGCTCATCATCAGGATCATTAGATGTTCCATTAATTACCATGTAAGCCATGAACTCAGGATACTTTACAGCACCATCAGCCCATACTATCCCAAGCAGCTTCAAATCAAATTCTGAAAGGACAGGTTGTGACGCTCGGTTTCCGGCTCCTTCCGTTAAACCACCGCTCTCATCCCAAGGGGATTTAAAGTTATTTTGGGCTTTATAGCCCCCTTCGAAAGAACCGTTAATATTAAAAAGTCTATCCTTTTTTTCACCTTCACCCATAGCTAACGTCGCACATATTAACAGACAGGCAGATACTGCTAGTAATTTTTTAAACATATGTATCTCCGATTTTGAATTATCCATTGGTATTAAAACTTGAGTGATAATACTCTTCAAGATCTTTATCTAAAAATAGTATAATTTTAAGCAAAATTGAAAAATTACCATTTTGGATCTGGATTTCTTCTGCCTGATATCGTTGCTCAAAACCAGTAAAAAACTTTAGAATGTCATCGACAAAAACTGATTGAACATTTATTCATATCAGATCAATAAAGAATCCTCAGAATTGGGTTAATCACATCCCGTTAAATTGAAATAGACTTTGACTTAGGAATTCGATTTAAAACAAAAAATATCTCATGTTTCCTCCTTTGTGATAGGTTATAAAAACTGAATCTCTGAACAACAATTGAGTATTCAGTCGATATTGCTTCAGTTTTCCCAGATTTCTGAAGATAAACCATTCCATCGTCATCAAGCATTTGATTTGACAAACAGTTTTAAAAAACCTACATTTTGACCTTTGAATCGATCCATTTCAACATCTCGGCCTGTGCTTGAAGGAGAGCGCCTTGGTGACAGTGTTCTTCACCACCTTCTCCGATTTTGAAGGACAATCTGGTAACACTTCGAGCGTTTTTCAGTGCTCTTATTGTTCTGCCCATCTGATCAGTCTTCTTCATCAAATGATCGGCATCTCCTTCCATGAGCAACACATCCGCCGTGACTTTCGAAAGCATTTCATCTGTAAAATGATACGGTTTAAAAGCCTCTACTACCCCAACTGCATCTTTAGCACCCATTGTCCATTTTGTTTGATTCATACCCCATTCAATCATAAGGTCGCCTTTTGCTGCCTGTTGTGCTAAAAAGTTCGCTAAACTGTGGTATTTATTTTCTACCATCCAAATGAGAATCCCGGGTATCTGTGCCTTAGTGGCTTCATAAAAGGAATAAAGGACATCATTTGCAACATATGCGTCTATCCGACTGTCATGTCCGATGGCTTCCATCCCTAGCCATGCACCTAAACTCATACCGATGACCGCAATTTTGTCAGGCTTGCCGTAGCGATTGATAAAATAATCGAGAACTGCTGAATTCGGTTTATGCCACTCCGGAGTGAACGTTAAACCCTGTTCACTCAGAGAGGATCCCTGGCCGGGGCCTTCATAAACCAGAACATTGTATCCATGCTTTATGGCAGATTGACCAAAAAAGTAATACATCTCTTCCAACCTTCCGTCAAAACCGTTTATACCTACCTGCTGAGATCCAACTCACCTTCGGCAGGATAAAAAACAGCTTTAAGATGTTTTCCTTCATAAGGAACTTGAAACGTCTCACGCCGAACACCAACAAGGTCCAAAGCCATATCAAAGTATTTGACCTGTATCTTTGCAGTCTCCTTTCGGCGGGGATCGTCTCCTTTAAGAAAAAACTCAGCGGTTCGAAAATAGTTACTCGCCCGTAAAAAAGCAGACGCTTTGTCGTTTGGGGCTTGATAAGATAATC
>JAOZRE010000429.1:2617-3862 GCA_029940215.1 bacterium
TTTCTCAATAATTTGCGCCATATTATACCAGGCACGGTACCAGGATTCAAGATCACCTTCTGTTACATTCGAGACAGCTGTCAGCACCTCATTGACATCTGCTGCTTTAAAGGGCGCATAAGCTAACGCCCGCATCGCTTCATAGTGGTACGTATGATCTTCAAACCAATATTTTCTGCCCTGATTCTTTCCTGATGTCATATTCATGCCAACAACAATCATTAAAACTAACATCAATATTGATAGTATAACTTTGGTTCTCATCTTCCAGGATTGAATCACCTCTTTCATCCTCATAAGATCCTCCATGTTTTGTGTTTCTGATAAATAGTCGGTAAAGAGATCCTTCCACCTCTCTGTTTTTAGGTAGGTTTTGATGAACAATTGACAATAAAAGCAAAAAGAGTCGGCTATTTGCATTAATAAGAATCTTGTTCATGTTTAGTTGATGCCCGCCTTTCCCAACTATGTCAAGGATATTATGAACAATGTTCTTGTATTGCTGGCAAAATATTGAAATAATAGTAAATATAAAATTATGAAGATGTTTTTGATGGCATGAACACACTGAAAATGAAAAACTACGATTTATTAATCAATGACAGTTGTTTATAATCGTAATGGTTGGAAGATGGAAATGACGAAAAAAATAAAAAAAAATGTTAGAACCCCTGTCCAGCAAAGAGCAAAGTCTAAAAAAAATAGGATTGTCAAAGTGGCGTATGATTTTATGAAAGAAAGCGGATACGAGGCAATGAATATTCGACTGATCGCACAAAAGGCGGGTGTATCAATCGGCACTATTTACTCATATTTTTCCGATAAAAAGGCAATCTATTATGATGTATTGTGTTTATACAGAGATGAATCATTCAATTATTTAAAAGATACACTCGATCAAAGCCTGGAAAAAGAGGAATCACTGGAAGAGGCAATTTATTCGTTTATCGTGGGATTTGAAAATGTTATTAAACGAAATTTGAAGTTTCATAAAGAGATTATCGCTTTATCCTTGATAGATGAATGGTTTAGTCATACTGAGAACGCAAATGCATTTGGAACCCGGTTCTTAGAAAAATTCAAAAACCAAATTACTGTGACTGATCGAAAGATAACGTTTATGCTTGTCCACAAGACTATTGAAGAAATAGTTCAATATCTCCTGTTTTATGATATCAAAGTGCCCCACCATCACATTTTTAGGGAAATAGCCCAAATGATTGCCGGACATCTAACACGACCAAT
>JAOZRE010000430.1:0-3064 GCA_029940215.1 bacterium
GGTTATTTTTGTACGATCCCTAAGGCTATAGCCCCTGGCGCAAGCATACCCAAAACTAGAAAAACTTGCCTTGCCATAGCATTTCTGAGAATTTTTGTACCGGTATAATCTCTATGCCGTCGTCTGTTCTCCGAAACTTATCCTCGCAGCAAACAATCAAGCTGCGTTTTAACTCCGGGTGGTCCACTTTCAGAGCGCGAAGTCCTTTCAATTGCGTTGACCTGATTTTCCGAGTCGCTTTTGCTTCAATCGCGATTTCCATGTCGTTGATGATAAAATCCACTTCCGTCCCTCCAGCCAGACGCCAATAAAAGAGTTCGGCGTATGCTTCACTGTACAGATTGTACGCACTCAATTCATGAAAACACCAATTCTCAAATGCCTTTCCAAATAATTCAGATCCCTGTTCGACAGCTCCACGCTTTGCCAAAAAGTTAACAATACCGACATCTGAAAAATAGAATTTTGCACTTGCCGCTACCCGCCTCTTGGGGCGTCTGCGAAAACTGTGTAACCACCTGCCTAATAGGGTGTCTTCCAAAATTTGGAAATACTCTTTTATTGTCTGGCTGGAGACCCCACAATCACGAGCAATGGTTGAAAAATTTACCGGTTCCGTATCCGACAAAGCCGCCAGATTCAGAAAATCGGAAAAAACCGGTAAATTGCGCACCAATCCCTCAGCTGCGATCTCTTCCCGCAGATAATTCGCAACATACGCATTAAGCAGCCGGCGAGGATTTTTAGCAAGATATATCCGGGGAAGATACCCGTGGTTCAGAAGCCGGTTAAGATCAAAATCGGGAGCAAGCTCTGAGGAAACAAAGCCAGACATTTCATACCGTATGGCTCTACCACCCAGCAGATTCCCGTGACCGCGTTTTACCTTTCTCGCACTCGATCCACAAAGCGCAAATTGTACATTGCGGTTTTCGTGCAGCCAGTGGACCTCGTCCAGCAAACCCGGCAACTTCTGTATCTCATCAATGACAACAAAGGGCATTTCCCCCTGTGTTGGTAACTCCTGGCGAAGCAGTTCCGGATGACTCAGATAGCGACGAAACTCCTCTGCTTTAAGCAGATCGATCCAAATCGCGTCTGGATATGCCGCACGCAGGGCGGTTGATTTTCCAGTTTGCCGTGGGCCCCAGAGAAAAAAGGTCTCTGTTCCTGACGCAGGCAAATTTAGCTTTCTTTTAATAATCATTGATAGCATCCCTTGAGGTATCGTCGCCACAAACCGCACAGTGGATCAGATGCGAAACAACTACATGTAGAGCCATATCCTGCCCGCTCGTTTCAGGTGAAAAAAGTGGAATATATCTAAGTTCTACTTGAATATATCATGTAATTTTCAATTGTCAATGTGAAATTTTCGAACATCGGAGAAAGATCAAAACAGGTGGGAAAAAAATCAACGAAAATCTCTGTATCAACCGATATTACTGCGAAAAATAATTCATCCATAATTGCTGATCGATATCTTAAAAGATGATAAAGAAGGAAGGGAGGCTATTGCCCAATACATCATGCGTAATAATGATAAAAAATTTCGCTTGACTTCGAAAAAGCAAATTCTTATCATTCAATCATCTTCATTGCAAAAAGTATGTTATTCCCGAAAAAGACAATGATATAATTCGTATAATTAAACCTTTGGCCAATACACATTAAAAATAGATGAAAAGAGCCTTATATAAAAACCTGCTTGACTGGAAATCCTCGCCAACCCGCAAACCGTTGCTTCTTAAAGGAGCAAGACAAGTGGGAAAAAGTTATCTTTTAGACGATTTCGGGAAGAATGAATTCCCAAAATTTCATGTTTTCAATTTTGAGCAGGATAAGAGTCTGTCACCAGTATTTGAAACAGATTTGAATCCAGACAAAATTCTGACAGACCTGTCCGTACATAAGGGGGAACGAATAAATTCTCAATCAGATCTTGTAATTTTTGATGAGATTCAAGCCTGTCCAAGAGCACTAACCAGTTTAAAATATTTTTACGAGTCTATGCCGGAACAAGCCATATGTTGTGCGGGGTCCTTACTTGGAGTCTCGTTGTCTTCGGAATCTTTTCCGGTTGGCAAAGTTGAGTTTCAAAACCTTTTTCCAATGAATTTTGCTGAATTTTTAGAAGCGCTTAACGAGGAACTGCTGATAGAGGTACTGGAATTAGCTTTGGAAGAAGGTACTATTTCAGAGATAGCTCACCGAAAGCTATGGGAATGTCTTAAAGAATATTATGTGACAGGAGGTATGCCTCAAATCGTCTACGAATATATCCTCATAAGGGAGAATCGTCTTGAAGCGATGAACAATGCCAGAAAAATTCAAAAAGAGCTCGTTGAAGGTTATTATCGGGATTTTGCGAAGCATTCAGGAAAAACCAACTCCATGCATATTGTCTCTGTTTTTGAAGATGTCCCTATGCAGCTCTCCAATAATGTTGAAGGTTCCGTTAACCGGTATCGATTCAAAGGTGTCATACCGGGTAAAAAAGGATATTCTGATCTGAATGGTCCCATCAACTGGTTGGAAAAAGCGGGGCTGATTTTAAAAGTAAAAATATGTAATAAGGCAGAATTACCTTTAGAGTCCTTCTGTAAAAACAACCTGTTTAAACTATATTTTTTTGATATCGGCCTGCTGGGGTGCATGCTTGATTTACCTGTTGAGGCAATCATAGCTCAAGATTATGGGATCACAAAAGGATATTTTGCAGAAAATTTTACTGCCCAGGAATTTGTGTCAGCAGGTGTATCTAAACTCTATGCATGGAAAGAGAGAAACTCTGAAATAGAATTTCTTCGGATGATCAAGGGGAAAATAGTCCCTGTTGAAGTCAAATCAGGCAATAGAACACAAGCGAAAAGTATGCGACAGTACAACACAAAATACGCTCCTCATTCAGCGATAATGATTTCAGGAAAAACGCTTAATTGTGATGAGGAAAAGGTAATAAAGAACTATCCCCTCTATTTGGCCGGAAGCATTTAAATCATATCTCGTGGCGGGCTGTTGGCAGAGCTTGAGTCGGAGAGGTCAATTTATGTGGATTTGTATG
>JAOZRE010000430.1:3074-3855 GCA_029940215.1 bacterium
CCTGGATTCTGGAAATGATGGGATAACACCAAGAATCGGAGAAGAGGCCCTCGGCAAAATCGAAATTGAGTTTGATCCGGTGGAAATGTCAGCACAAAGGATTTTGACCTGATTCCGGATTAAAAATCTTGCCAATCAAATGATCTCTCCCTGCCACAGTTTCTCAAGGAATACTTCCCATGGAAAAATTTGTATTTGATCCGACGTGGTTCGTTCCATTCGGTCGCAACTGACAATAGCGTAGCTGGCAATCAAACGTTCTTCCTTCAGAGCTCTCAAACCTTTGAGGTGCTTATCCCGGACCGACCGGGTACTTTTGATTTCTATCGCCCACTTATTCCCCAGAACCAAATCAACTTCAAACCGGGAGGTCGATCGCCAGTAGGCCATATTGAGGTTAATCCTGTGGTACGACAAAAAAGCACGGGTTTCCAGGATGATAAAATGCTCGAACGTCTTCCCGAACAATTCCGATTGTTCCAGGATCGCCCCCCTGTGGGCCAGGGCATTAGTCACACCAATATCAAACAGGAAAAACTTGGAACGGGTTACTGCCTTTCGCTTTTTTGTTTTTGTATAGGCAGCCAGCTGAAAAGCAATCAGAGTATCTTCAAGTACTTGAATATAATTCTTGATTGAGTTCGGTGAGACACCGCAATCACTGGCGATTGACTGATAGGATATCTCTTCTCCATTGCTGATAGCCATTAGTTCCAGAAACTCAGAGAACTGGGCAATCTTACGCGTCAAA
The DNA here is from genome assembly GCA_029940215.1 of bacterium. Lineage (GTDB taxonomy): Bacteria > SAR324 > SAR324 > XYD2-FULL-50-16 > XYD2-FULL-50-16 > JAHJRI01. The sequence continues at coordinate 3,826 of JAOZRE010000430.1, forward strand.
GCCTCATTCCTGATCTCTTCTTTCAGGTTT
>JAOZRE010000084.1:0-4110 GCA_029940215.1 bacterium
CACAGGCAGGAAGGCTTCCGGCTGCCGGTCGACCGCAGCTTTACCTTAAAGGGTTTTGGAACCGTGGTTACCGGAACCGTTCTTTCAGGACAGGCCTCTCTCAAAGACCCCCTGGTTCTCTATCCGGACGAAAAACCTCTGAAAATCAGGGGTTTTCAGGTACATCAGCAGGCATCTGAGCAGATAGTCGCCGGACAACGATCCGCCATCAATATTTCAGGTATCCACAAGGATGAAATTCTCAGGGGCAATCAGATTTCCAAGCCCGGACAACTTGTCAAAACCCGCGTAATCGAAGTTGAAATGTCGATTATTCCGGAGAAAACAGACATCCTGAAAAATCGTAGCAAAATCCGGTTTTTCAGTACCGCTCAGGAAGTAACAGGACGAGTCTACACCTCCAAAATCTTTGATGCTAGCAGTACCGAAGATCAACATGTCCAAATCAGACTAGAAGAGGCCATCAGCTGCCGATACGGTGATCGTTTCATCATCCGCAACCTCTCTCCGGTTGAAACCATCGCAGGGGGAAGGATCATAGCCCCCTTTGGTAACCGCAGCCGCAAGAATAAAAAACGGTTGGACGAATCGTTAGCTGGATTGGCCACAGACGAAGCCGCCACCCGAATCCTGGAAACCGTTTTTCTGGCCGGCACCAAGGGAGTAGAGTTGCAGCAGATGGCTCCCCTGGTAGACTGTCCCAATAAAACCATCCAGAAAACCCTGCAGGTACTCTCTTCTCGTGGTGATATCATTTCCATCAACTCAGAGCGGAAAAAGTACCTCCACCAGTTTCATTGCGAACGAATCGCCGGTTTTTTCGCCAAAAGCCTGAAAATTTATCATAAGAAAAACCCGGAAAATGTCGGCGCTCAAGGGTCTGATTTTTTTGGTAAGATGGGACGGATGTATGTTCACCAGGAGGTCACGACCCTGCTAAACTGGGCTGTAAAACAAAAAATCCTGGCTCAGACGGATGGTCATTATCACCTGATCGATTTTCAGGGCGGGTTGAATAAAAAGCAGAAAGAGTTGAAGGCAACCGTGCTGGACCTGTTGCTGCAGAAGGGGTTCCAACCCCCGGGAATTGTCAATCTTGCTATCGAGCTGAATGTAGAGCAATCTGATATTGAGAAGTTATTGAAAATCGGGCTGATGGAAAAATGGATTGTGCGTGTTAAGGACGATTTATGGTACCATCCTGACACGATCAAGCAGACGAAGGAGAAGCTTTATGCCCATTTTGCAGAAAGTGAAACCCTGACGGTTCTTGAATTCAAAGACCTGCTGGGTGTGTCTCGCAAACACGCCATCGGTCTATTGGAGTATTTCGACGGTCTGCACCTGACACGGAGAATTGAAGACCACCGGATCCTCAGGTTAGAACGGAATCAACAGAGCAGTTAAACCACCCGCTATTTTTTCGGAACTTGGTCACCGCAACCACCTTCAACATTCTGGGATGTCTCTGGTTATTTTTATATCGCCGAAAACGGTTATCATATCCAAGTACAGGCTGGAGTTCGCCTTCACTCCCCCGGCGAAAAACCTGAGCCAGGCTGCTATCGGTGCGTATCAGCTCCTCAGACAGTCGGAGTCCATCCAAATCGAATCGACACGGGACGAGCGGGAAGAAGCCATTTCCCTGCTGCGACGTTATGGGCAGGAGTTGTATAAAGCCATCATTCCTGCATCCCATCAGGCACATGTCCATCAGGCTGGGGGTGTTTTTATATATACATTGGACCCGGCCATTGCACATCTTCCCTGGGAACTGCTTTATGACGGTTCATCTTTTTTCTCCTTGACCCAGGGCATCGTCCGCATAAACAACTCGGCTGCCAGGGAGCTTCCCGAGCTTGACCAGGAGCCAAAAGCATCGCTTAAAACCTGTTTGACCGCCTATTCTCCCATACCACCCGTTCCACCGGGAAATCGATTTATCAATTACGTCGAGGCGTTGGCAGCCGGTCCTTTTGGAGAATCGTCTCTCATCGATTTTCATATAAATGGAAACAGCAGTTATCAATCCATACCCGAGGTATTGAAGCAACACCCCAATCTTTTCCTCTTTTCAGGACACGAAACCGAAGCCGGTTGGGTACTTGGAGCTGATGACAAAGCGAACAATGGGAACAGTTGGTTCAATCAAAAACTGGCTCCCGCACTAAAGGAGGCGGTTAATAATGGACTGCGAATTATACTCCTGGCCACGTCCCTACTCCTGAAAAATAACGGACAGCAGGAGAGCGATCCCCTGGATCGCTATTTTGATCTGGGCATTCCCTACATTATCAGCGTTAATGGCAGGATCGCCCGGCACCGATTTCAAGAGTATTTCCAGAATTTCATCGCCGGGCTGCTTCGCGAGGAGAATATTCTCAGGGCGCACCGACAGGCAATCAACAGTATGTTTACCAGCTTGCCACTCAGTTGGGACTGGTCCTGGATTCAACTACACCTGAACCAGAAGCTGCTGGAACAGCGCTCCGAATCTCCCCTGCCACCATTCAGGTTTTTCAGAAAGGGTGATGATTCTCCATTGTTCAAACAAAAACAGTCACAGCACGCCATCATAAATGCCAGGCGTTTTTGCGGCAGTTCAGCGATTCTGAGTCGTATGACCAGCCACCTGTTATCCGATAACAGTAAAGAGGTTCTGTCCCTGCAGACAACAACCGGGAGTCCTTTGGAAGAATACCTCCAGGAGTTCCTGCGCCGTCTTTTGGGTAACTGTCCGTTTCAACTATCCACCCTTTATTATCAGCGTTGGGGATATCGCCATAAACAGAGGGAAAAACTGCCGGCAACACCCGTAGGCAACCTGTTTCCCTTTTATTTCGGCCACAAGAATGTCGGTGACTATTTTGACCAGTTCCTGATTTCATACCCGCCATTTTCATCCGGAGCGTCCAATCTGAAATTCCTGGTGGTGTTTTACCCGCCTGAAAGGAACGATGCCTCTTTTGATGAGTGGCTGACAAATAAGCAGAGTGAGGGATGGCGGATTATTTTCCTTTCAGACGATACTGCACGAACCAGCATACCGACCATCACTGTGTCAACAGACGCGCTCACTGCCGGCGAGCTATCAGATGCGTTTGAGGACGATCTGCCGGAAGAATGGATTGACCTGGTTGTTGACCCACTCCCCTTACATCTTCAAAACCTGAGCCTGCTGAAGATCGCACAACACGCAGATGATGCGTCATTGATCGAATTGTTCACGAAGAGCCAGCGAACCGGGGCGCTCTGGAAAAAAACCCTGCACACCGTGTTGCCAAGCCTTTCATCACAACGTTTCCGGATTTTTCTGGCACTGTATCTGCTGCGAGTGACCATTTCAAAATCCCATCTGGCCAAACTCCTGGGCATCAAGAATATTGAGCAGGATCTTAGCTTTCTGATGCGAAGACACCTGATCAATACGAACCTGACAGATTCTCATGTCTGGATACCCATCAACCTCTGCCTGGTCATCGACCAGAACAGATTAATTTCTAAAAAGCAACTGCTCGGCTTTGGGCGCGAACTCCTCCAACAGCAGACGGCTATGTTGAAGGGACCGTCGTTGCCTCATCCAAGCCACATTTGCGGTTTTCAACACTGCATCAATACACTGGTAGACCTGGGAGAGATCGAAAATCCTCTCCAGCGAAACCTCCAGTACGGCCGAAAACTCTCACGACTTCCCTCTGTTCCACCAGCCCTGTTCTACCCGAATATTTGCACCAGCATGGAACTGGTACTGGCCGCCGGTAAAAAGCAGGACATTCAGAAAACAGTGGTGACCATACTGGATATCATCAGTAACCTGCCGTTGGAAAAACAGAGTATTCGAATTTACCAATGGCTGCTGAAAAATGAGGAAAATCAACGGAACTGGGGTCAGGTTGCCGATCTGCAAATGAAGCTGGCATCGGTCTATATCAGGCTGGACATGAAAGAAAAGGCCATCGGCCTTGTAATATCGGCCATTCAATTGAATAACGATATCAAGAACTTCACCCATCGATATTCAAACCTGATCATGATCGCGCTGCTTCTGCTGGATCTTGGAGAATTTGAAAAAGTCCGAAAAATTATCACCAACACCGACTTCGATCTCAA
>JAOZRE010000084.1:4120-14286 GCA_029940215.1 bacterium
GTGGACGGACACCTCCTTTTTCAATCCGGAAAGCTAAAAGAGGCTGCCGCATCGTTGAGAAAGGTTTTCAACAAAAAACAACCCCCGATTCCGTATACCCTGCTGGCCAAAACCCACATAATCATGGCTGAGATATACCAGAAGGGCCGGGATCTGACTCGTCACCAAAATCACCTGAATCAGGCAGCTATATTCTTTGAGAAAGCTGGCAATATTTTGAAGGCGGCAGAGTTGCATGAACAACTTCTCGATTTCTGTTCCGCTTCAAACATGAATGAGGAGGCGATCAAGCACTTGGAATGGCTCTATCGAGTCGTCGACTCAGCCGGGGACAAGGACCAGATCCGCGACATTGCCGATCAACTCGGCGGGCTGTATTTCAAAGTGGGAGATAAGGAGAAGTCAACTCGTTACTACTCCGTGGCACAGGGAATGTAGAACCGTTCCCAGATCATCCCAAAGTGAAACAGAACCCGCTTTCCTGCCTTGAATAACCTCACGAAAACAGTTCCACTGACTTTCCTCACTGTAAAACAGCCACCCTTCCATTTGATCCCTGCCTGTATCCCAACTCGGTTTCCCACCTTATAAACATCACAACTGGTGTTGCTTCTAAATTGAGTTTTTGGGGTAATCATGCTATAATAAGACGACAAAAGATTGAATTTCCCCAGGGTCTATCAAAGGCCCGACATGATAATAGTGCTTTAATAATTGCAGATGTATAAGCATTCCATTGGCTTCAGAACCCTGCACACTTCCAGAATTGTCTCTCATTTCGACCGTGAAACTGACATACCATTCATTCAGAAAAGGGGGATATCATGTTATCACTGAAAGAGCTTGATAAGATTGCGATAAACGTCAGATCGCACAAAATTGTCAAACAAATTTTGAAGGAAAATCCTATTCTTGATAAAATTATTCGCAACGCCAAGAATGAGACCGAAGCACTAGAAGGCGTCCGACAATGGGTGCTGAACAACCTCGACACCAGTCCCGATGCTTTAAAATATTACAGACGCGAAAAAACAGACCACAAGACATTCGTCTCATTAAAATGGAGCGATCTGGCTGCGATTCGTATTTTGGACTATATCGATAATGCGGGCATCGAAATAGAAGATCTGAACCTGAAAGGGGAAATCGCTATCAGCAATCCAATCATGCTGCTGTGGCTGGCTGTTAATAACGGAACAGGCGGGGACGCACTGATGAGTTCGGACAGATCACTGAAGGAGATTCTCAATGCTATATATGACATGGCCCTCGCCAAGAAAAAGTGAAACAAGAAGCGGAAAGATAAGGAAAAATATGCGGAGCTCGTCAGGATCCGCCTGGGAAGCAAACTTCCTGTCTACCTTCCCCAGAGAATAACGCCGGAACTGGTCAAGATACTGGGCACTTTTAAACAAAAAGCATCAAAAATCGGTTTCAAACAGTTTGTCATCCAGACCCATTTTGAATCTCCGCTCGAAATCACCCCCGAAGCCAGGGAAGGGCTCCAATCACTCCTGTCTGCCGGTTGGACCGTCACCAATCAGCTGGTCTTTACTGCTGCTGCCTCTCGAAGGGGACACACTGCCCGTCTCAGGCAGGTACTGAACGAAATTGGGGTCCTTTCCTATTACGCGTTTACCGTAAAGGGTTATATGGAGAACAGCCATAATTTCGCCACAAACGCCAGGATCGTTCAGGAGATGATGGAGGAGAAGATTTACGGCAAGATCCCGGAGAACCTGCACGACACCATTGAACAATTTCCAATGGAGGCAGAGCGTATGGTCGAAAACATCGCCGCTATCAAGGAGAGTGCCGATCTGCCGTTTCTGGCCACTGACAGAAGTGTCCTCAATCTTCCCGGTGTCGGCAAGAGTATGACCTTCCGGGTAATCGGCATCACCCGTTATGGACGTCGGATACTAGAGTTTGATCACGACGCAACGCGGGTTCACAGTCCAATTATCGAAAAAATGGGAAACGTGATCGTTGTTGAGTCTAAGTCCATCAGGGAATACCTTGACCAGTTAATAGAAATGGGAGAGTCAATTGAGGATTATAACGGCATTTATGGATTTTCCATGGCCGAAACCGAAGATCGCTTGCCGATATTCACATACCCCGCTGGTGAATTTAAAATCACCAAAGAGATCCGAACCTGCAAATTCCAACGTGAGATATAAAACCCCACATCGCCCGTCTACATGAGTGACAAACCGACTTTCAATAAAAAATTTGTCCAACCACTTCGAGACTGCCCGAATATTGCATTTTTATGCAGAACATTCCAAACTGGAACTCACTAGCCAACAACATTTTTCTCGATTATAGCCATTACTGATGATGACGACATTCAAGCAGATCGCTCAAATCATGTCTGACCAAGGCTCGACGCCTGATCAGATTGAACTGTTCGGGGGACTTTATCGTGATTATCTGGAACAGTTGAAAGAACCGATTCACTGGAACCAGTTGACCTCTCCACCGGCAGAGTCGATACTCAAATACGAAGAACTGGACACCGTCACTCCGGAAGAGACCCGTATACTGCTGTCTGAACTCGCCGTCTGTCGCCTGAACGGAGGGCTGGGGACATCAATGGGATGCGTGGGTCCCAAATCCGCCATTGAGGTTAAAAACGGGCAGAGCATCCTGGATCTTATTGTCAGCCAGATTCAGTCCTTGAACGATAAATACGATGTCAGTGTCCCGCTGCTGTTGATGAACAGTTTTAATACAGACGCGGATACACAGAAAATCATTAAAAAATACAATGGCCGTCTCTCCATTCTGACCTTTTTGCAGAACCGGTTTCCACGTCTGAGAAAAGACTCTCTGCTGCCGCTGTCGTTGGATAAATACAATGTACAGAGTTTCTACCCACCGGGCCATGGCGACTTCTATCAAAGTATCGCCAAGACGGGCATCCTCGACCGACTGCTTGAACAGGGGAAAAAATACCTTTTTGTAGCCAACGCCGACAACCTTGGGGCATCCGTTGACTTGAATATTCTGCACCTGATGAAACAGAAAGCGGCCCCATTTATCATGGAGGTCACATCAAAAACCCGGGCAGATGTCAAGGGGGGCACCCTGATCAAAACAGCCAGTCAATCATTAAGACTGCTCGAAATCGCCCAGGTCCCGCGTGAGTACCAGGAAACCTTCAAGAGCGTGAAGACATTCAAAATTTTCAATACCAATAACATTTGGATCGATCTGCGTGAGCTGAAAAAGAAACTTGAAAATGATACCCTGCATCTGGACGTGATCGTCAACAAGAAAACCGTCGACCGGTTGCCGATTATCCAGTTGGAAACAGCTCTTGGATCCGGTATTAATAATTTTGAGGGAAGTCTCGCAGTCCAGGTCCCCCGCATCCGTTTTGTCCCTATTAAAAAAACCGATGACCTGCTGCTGGTTCAGTCCAACCTGTTTATTTTCCAGGACGGTATTCTGATGAAAAACCCGGAGCGCCAATTTGAGGGACTGCCTCTGATCAAGCTGGGAGAGAATTTCCAATCTGTCGAAGAGTACCAGCAGAGAATCCAGAGTATACCGGACATTCTGGAACTGGATTTGCTGACCGTTGTCGGCAACGTCTACTTCGGTGACAATATGACGCTGAGGGGTAACGTCATTCTGGTCTGTGAAAATGGGGAACTGCACCTGCCGGATCAGTCATTGATTGAAAACAAGGTCATGACCGGTCAGATTAAAATGGGGGAATTGTAAAAGGCGCGTTGCGTTTCTGCTTGGACTAACCGAAAGCTGCCAGTTCGTTTGCGGCACAGACCCCTTCCATGTAGAAGTTGGTCAGGTCAAACAGGTACAGGGACTGACGGTCGGGGAATAACTGGCATTCCCAACCAAACAGGTGTTGCTCAAGGGCCGGTTTGTGTTTGAACAGTTCATCGGTGATCTCGTATACGGCGACTTTTTTTATTCTCGAGACCGGATACCCGGTCAGTTCCGAGATGGATGAGTTCTCCCGGATCCAGTTCCACGTGGAAAAATCACTGGCAGGACGAATCAGGCGGCCAGTGACCACAGCAGCAGCCAGGGCAGTCTGTCGAACAGTCAAGCCGCATTGTTTGAGTATCTCAGGCAACTACAGCTGCTGCCAGATATGGCAACCGACCAGCTCGGGTCCAAGGCTGCGCGAAGCGGTAGAGGTCAGGATATTACACTCGATGGTCTTTAAAACCCCCTCTAGCCACTTGAGGGTTCTTTTGACTCGAGCCCTTTTAGTATAACTCGGAGTCTGTTTAGGATTTCGGCTTTCGTGGGCGTGATACTGCTTGATGGCCTTGTCAGCGACCTGGTCAAGAGATTGTTTCAGCTCCAGATGTCTTTTTGTTTTGTTGTCCGGGATAAAAGAGAGTTGACCAGTAACCGGATAGCCGTCGCTGGAGTTCTTCGGCTAGTTGTGGCCAATTTTTCTTTGGAAGTTCAAGTTGTGCCAGTTGCATGACTTGTCTTTGTCATGGGCCGGTTTCAGTGCGGATGGATTCCACCAGTACGTGTTTGATGTAAGTTTTACCGGTCTTACAGTTGGTGGTTTTAATCTCTCGAATAAACATCGGCTATCTGGGAAATGGGGTCTGCTTCTCTGGTTTATGAAAGTCAGATCCCACCCGACCCCAGATATAAAAATTTAGCCAGAAATAAGAACGTTTTAGGACACTACATTTTGGGAGACAGCCCGCTTTATTTTTTTAATATACTGTATTTACGTATAATATCTTTTTCAGTACCCCTGAAATATTCTACAAAACTCTATTTTTGGGGGAAACTTGGGTTAAGTTAATGACATTGAGTAATAATGTATAAGGGGATTGCCGTTATGGAAAAACAGGGAGTCGGGATCAAAGAATTTTTTAAAGAATTTATCCATTTTTGTTTTTATATTGTTGCAACCGTTACAATATTGGGCCTTGTAGATATTATGCTAATTGGTAAGGTATGGAGGGGTGTTAGTTATCCTACCTTTGAAAATGTCTATATTATTCGAATATTTGTATCAGCAATGCTATCACTAGTATTAATGCTCCTCTATATCCGTTTGAATCCAATACAAAAACTCAACCCATTGGTATCGGAAGAGGTTCCGTCTGAAGGATTTTGGCCATGGGTCACACTTTCCAGAACACCCAGAGTGATTAGCATTGTATTGGTCATTATATTTTCAACATTTTTCCTTTTTGTTTTTTATAAAGATCCCATTCAGTTTAGGGATATCAGCAGTGATCAAAAGGCGGTTGAAAATTTTTCTGTATTATTTTTATTTGTAGCCACCATCATGTTTGTAATAACGGCATTTTTGCAACGAAAGTCTTCCGATACTAATCCCAACCGTTATTTTTATTCCTTCTTATCTTGGCTTTTTGCGGGTGTTTTTTTTATTATCCTTATGGAGGAAGTCGCCTGGACTCAAGGGTTTTTCTTTTTTGATACTCCGAAATTTTTTATAAACAATTCACAAGGTGAAATGAATATTCATAATTATGCGACATATCATTTTGAGCTTGCTTACTATTTTTCAACATTCCTCTTTTTTGTCATTTTACCTTTCTTCTATGATCGAAGAAAAACATTAACAAAAATTTCGGTGATTTCGGATTTTCTTCCAAGTCGCCATATGGTTTATATTCATGCAATGGCAGCAGCATATAATTATGACATGTGGGACAATATGCTTTTTCAGTTTTGTTTTTTCATTAGTATCTTCATTCTTATCTATTATGCCTGGTTCAGCCGAATTGATGCACTAGAAATTATATTGGGAATTCTCATCATAGAAGTAATACTGACACAGGTTTCTTTTCTATGGATGGGGCATACTGTGCCAAGGCGTCCTGCATTTAAGGAATATAAAGAATTTTTTATTCCTTTAACCTTCATGTATTATTCATTTGAGATTTATATTCGGTCGAAAAAGCGAATCCAAATTGAAGTTCAGAGATCCGATTTATAATACACCCAGATATTTGGACAGATTTTTCGAGATCAGACATTCCTGAAACAGATTAAATTCACCAAATTTCAGGAGAGCATAAATGGGCAACAAGAAACGAACATATTGCCCCGATTTCAAAACCAAGGTGGTGTTAGAGCTTTCTATCCGGCGAAAAGACCCTAGTTTAGATAGCGAGCAAGTTTAAGGTCACCGCTGCCAGCCTGAAAAGCTGGAAAAAAGAAGTTCTTGAAAAATGCTTCCATGGCTTTTGACATGGGTGAAGCAACCAAGATATATAAGGATGAGATCGTTGACCTCAAAAATGAGAATGATGCACTGGCCAAAAAACTCGGTAAAGCCACTATTGAGCGGGGTTGGGCTGTGGGAAAGCTAAAGAGCTTGGAATCCTCGACTTAGAAAGGTCTCATTGATTCCAAACTGAGCCATTCCTCAATCTTCATATCGAGACAATGTGATCTCATGGTTCTGAATCGTTCAACCTCGTACTACAAAGAAGGCATACTCGTAGAAAAACTGAAAAATCAAATTAACAGCAAGCGATTACACAAAAATATTTTCTTTAAGGGGTCTTCCAGAAATTGTTGAACATCAGAAAAACGGTTTTCTATTTGACTACAATGATGCTTCAAAACTAGCTGCAATTTTGAAACAATGCATCGAGATGGATACAGTATGTCCGGTTAGACTTTTGCATCCGTTCTGTATCCGATGTGAAGCTTTTTCAGTCGGGAGGCTCGTCGAAAGATGATCTAAGGCTCACTTCGCTAAAACCCCAAAACTCGGGACTACCGTCCCTCAGACATTGGGGTTTTGGTCGCTTCGTTTCGCCAAGATCGTCTAACTCCCCACCTAATCGCCTGAAAAGGCTTTACATCGGACACTCAATCGAGCAATTGCAAAATCCTAACTGGACATTTCTGAGATGGATAATGATACAAATCCAAGTTTCTCTCTGCAGTCTCATCAAACAATTTCTGAAAAATTTAATGTTGACTCAAATGTTGAAGCATTGGAAGAGTACTTTAATAAAATTATCGCCAAGTATCTTTGCTAGCCTCGTTTGGATAAAAAACAGAAATCTTCCGGGCAACGTCACTTCAGGAATTGCCCTTAAAAAACAGGGACGCTAAAACCACACCCCATACAACAACTGCCTGAATCAGGCAGATTAAGACCGCTGCACTACCCATATCCTTGGCATTTTTCGCCAACGGGTGCTCATCCTCGGTCACCAGATCAATCGCAGCTTCAATAGCCGAATTCAACAGTTCGACAGCCAGGATTAAAAAAAGGCTTCCTGCCAGAATAAACTGCAGCGTTAAAGAGACCGGCAGCAAAAAAGCCAACGGAACAGCAACTATGGCAACACACACTTCCTGGCGAAACGCCTCCTCTCCCTTCCATGCGGTTTGCAGCCCGGTAACCGAGACGATGAAGGCCCACCTCAGCCGGGCCAGGCTTCCGATTATTTTGTGCTCCCTGTTTTCTGTCATTCCACTATTCCATTCAGGTTAATATATTCATCCGTTGGATGTGCCCAATGTCGGCTTTTTCTCCTGACTCCCGCTGGTTTCGGAATTCAGCAGCACCAGTGCCAAGCCCATCGCGACCAGTATCACTGTCTGGACCTCACCATCTCTGAAATTGTTCTCAAAGACTCCGGCGACCATTATTCCGGCCAGGCTGGCTAGAATACCTGCCAGTTGGGCAATCCGTTTCAGTGTTATCTGCCCCTGCCACAAGGCAAAAAGGATCTGAACCAGCAGAGTACCCCACCAGATCAGGTAGCCCAGCATTCCCAGCAAACCAAAATCGATCCAGTTTTGCAGGTAGATGTTGTGAACCCCCACTGTAGGTGGATGCTGGAACTTATGGCGCTTCTTTCTTTTTATCTGGTCATAATAGGGATCCATCAATTCCCGACGATTCGGGCCCAGCCCAAGGACAGGATGATCTTTGATGACCCTGAGGGCTGCCTCCCACATATAGAGCCGATCCAGGTTTGACTTAACGGAGATACTGTCAATTCTCCTGCCGAGGGCACTGGTTTTGAAAAAGGAGCGTTTCAGAGTGCTTTGATACCCCAGAAAACCTCCGGCCAGCAGCGAAACAAGAACAATGGCAATCAGCGACCGTTTAAACCCGAGAAAGGTAAAGATGACAACAGCGACAGCTGCAATCGCCCCGAGCCAGATACTCCGACCCATGCAGACAATAACCGCCGCAAAATTACAGGTAGCCGCCATGATAAAGAAAATTCGCTCACCCAGGCTTCGTTCCCGGCTGGCCCCATTTGGCAGGAACATCCCGAACAATACAAGAGATACACCCCCATATGTCAGGTGGTGTGAGAAAACACCAACTGCATACCATACCCGATTTGCCGGATGGAACTCTGCCTGTCGGGCAGCCGATCTCAGCACGTCAAGTCCGGTAAAGTACTGAATAACGGAATAGATAGCTATCAGACTGGAAACGAGCGCCAGAATTTTGATATGACGATCATAGGTTCGTTCCTTGAACGCCAGCAAAATTAAAAAAGGCAGACCCAGGCGCCAGAAATTCCGGAAATAGGACAGGCTCAGCAACACACTGTCGGACAGGAGCGCGCTGACCAGAGCCCCGAGAAACATCAACCCCATTCCGTAGATGACAGGTGTGTGAATCCAGCGATCCTCCTTTTTGGCCAACCGATAAAAGGTAACCAGATATAGGCCTATAACCGCAAAATCGTCTCCAGCAATGCTGAACGGTATGGAGATAAACAGCACCAGCAGGAAAAAACTGCGGATATTCTCTGATGTGATCTGACGAATCATATTCATTAATTCAGGTTAACTGTCAGCTCTTTGGTTCAGGATTTTTTCTAATGAACGACAGGTATCAACCTGCCAGGTTTTCATAAAGCTGGATCAGGCGGGTACTGGTTTCCCGCCCATCAAAACGGCTGACATAGTGTAGTCCGTTGTCGATCATCGTTGCAGCCAGTTTTGAGTCTGTCAAAACCCGCTCCATTTCAGTTGCCAACTCTTCAGGCTTTTCCGGGTCCACATAGCGGGTATCCGGTCCGCCTGCTTCTGAAAAACAACCATTCCGGCTGGTTACCACCGGTAACCCGCTGAAAATCGCTTCAATAATGGGTATACCGAATCCCTCAAAGATCGAGGGATAAACAAACAATTTGGCCTGCTGGTATATCGCCGGCAGATCCTCGTTGGGAACATCCGAGTGAATAAAAACCCGATTATCGAGACCCAGGCCATTGATTCGTTCCATTACCTGACGTTTATACTGTCCCCCTCCACCTATCATGACCAGTGGAGCATCCAGGGACGCTTTCATTAGTTCCAGGCCGTCGATCAAGCCCAATAGATTTTTTCTCTCGTTAAAGGACCCCACATAAAGGATATAGTCCTCCGGCAATCCGTACTTGTTTTTTACATTGTTACGGACTCTGTCTCCAACATTTGTCTGAAACGCAGGGTCACAACTCTGGTGAATCGTTTCGATCTTATCGGCAGGAACCCCGAAAAAGTGAATAATATCTGCCCGGGTCTGTTCACTGACGGCAATCACCCGGTCTGCATAACGGCAGGCATACCTGAATTTTCGTAGGTAAATTGCCCTTTCCGTCCAGCGGTAATATTCGGGATACCGTAAAAAAATCAAGTCGTGAATGGTCACAACTGTTTTCAGACCTTTCAACCGTTGAATACCAAATGGAATTTCATGAGAAAGACCATGATAGATGTCCGGTTTATCAACAGTCAGGTCACCCTTCAGCAGGAAAGAGCGCCAGAACGCTCCATTCAGCTTCCCCAAAGATGTAGCAGGGGTGCAAACAGAAATAGCCTCTTCTGTCAGCGGAAACTGCCGGATGGGTTCAGAATTGAATTTGTGGGTATATAACTGGTACTCATGCCCCTCCTGATACTTCACCAGATTTTCTATCAGTGTCCGGCTGTAATTCCCCAGACCTGTGAAATTGGCAAAATAGCGTTTCGCATCAAATCCAATTTTCATGCACCATCCCTGTTCAAGTCACGCCTGCTACCAGACAATAACTCCGTTGCAACTGTCAACACATCACCCGGCGGAATCTGGTCCATGCAGAAAAAATCCGGGCATTTCTCTCTAATACAGTGAAACTTCTGACCACACTGAACATCCGGATTAAAAATGGTGG
>JAOZRE010000085.1 GCA_029940215.1 bacterium
GTGACAGCATATGGAAAATCGTCATGCCATTGAGGGATCGTACAAAAATAACTAGGCATAAGCTGTCCACAAAAGTCTTATAAAGACCGGATATTTTGCCGGCATAATGCCACAGCAACGTGTTTCTTTGAGACTAATGGGAAACACTTGAGTAATTTTTGAGCCGACCCTTAATCAGGTAACAGAGCTGCTGCTGCTTATGATTTCAACATCATCATGGGAGTCAGCGGCGTACCGTTTGTGATAGAGGTCTGTGAAGGTCAAAAAGATGGAGATGATCAGCGGCCCATAGAAGATGCCCGGCAGACCAAAGACCGTCATTCCGCCAATGATACTGAAAAACACGGCGGTTGAATTAAGATCAGCACGATTACCCACAAAGCGGGGCTTAAACCAGTTTTCCACCACCAGTGAAACAGCTGTGCAGTAGGCAAAAAACAGAATGGCCATTAACACCTGGCCTGAAACCAGCAGGTACAGGGTGACGGGCACATAGACCACCGAGATGCCGACCAGCGGGATGAACGCCATCACAATCATAAGCGTGGTCCACAACACCAGCGATTCAATACCCACTAGCCAGAGACCGATTCCTGCCAGCAATCCTTGAATCAGGGCCCCTACACCGTTCCCGACCAACGTCACCGAGTTTACCTGGTTAAAACGTTCGATGACCAGTTCCTCTTCCTCGTCCGGCAAAGGGGAAAGTGCCAGAAAAAATGATTTGATCCGCTCACCATCTACCAGCAGTGTGAACACCACAATCAGCATTAATAAAAACTGAAAGAGGAAGGAGAAGATGTTGGTGATCCATGAATTAATCACCTGCAATACTGTAGCACTGATATCCTTTGAAGCGTCAAGCAGCACCCCGCGCACCGTGTTGAAGTTAAATTCCAGATCGAGGGTATGAAACAGATTGCGAATCGTCTCCGGGACATATTGATTCCCCAGAAACAGTTGTTCAAACTCCAGGGTTCCAAAATGGGTTTTCAGGGATTGATACAACAGGAGCGCCTCTTCGGACAACTTGAAAATCAACAGGACCGATGGCAGAAACAGGGCAGTCACGATGATCAGACAGACCAGGATCGCCGACCATTTCGGAGAGCTGATGCGGGTTACAATCCACATCTGCACCGGGCGAAACGTTCCGGCCAGGATGGCTGCAAAAATAATTGACGATAGGAACGGCCAGACCATCAGGATAATAAGAACAAAACAGATGGTGTAGCCTGCATAAAATTCAATGACCGACTGCCGGTTGCGATTCATCGTCACTCCTCCACTGGGTATTTAATTTTCCTGATGATAGGGCGATGATTTCAGCTAAGTCAAGGGTCATAGTGGCAGGGACCGGATGGAGAAACTGATTTGTAAATGAAAAAGTTACCATGCAGTTTCACTAGTTCAACTGCGTCCCCTTCTTGAAAACAGGTAGAGGATCAGGAGCAGTGAAAACCAGATCACGAACGTGACCGGAAACGATACAAAGGTGTCTGTGAATACAAGATTTTCTAGTGCCTGGCCGTCTACTCGTGATTTCAGACTCGTCTTTCTTGTTTTCAGTAGCAGCGCATATAAAATCCCCAGCATGCCATACGAGATATTGTAGGCGAGTCCCTTAAAGCTTAGCACTGTTGCCCGCATATCGGATTTCGCAGCCTGGTTGAGGTAATAACTGACGAAAAAACTGTTAAACGTCATGGCCCCAAATGTAATGAGGGCCGCTATGATACCGGCGTAAGGCCAGAAAAAATTCATGGAGAAAAGGCCGATGAAAGCCAGAATGGCTGTAATCCAAACGGCACTTGCCGGTGACCGGGCCTGGGCAATCCGGTTGGCGATTCCTGGAATCACCAGACCCATCATCGCCACCAGGGCGCCGATGACACCGAACAGGGATTCGGGCAGGAAAATCATGCGATAATACTGGCTGGACAGGGTGACAACCATGCGGATAATTCCGTCAAACATCATGCCGAAAAGAATGACAGACAAGGCAAAAGGGGTTTTGAGTATCCACCGTCCAGCTTCAAGTGTTTTGGCCCATGCGTCGGCTGGAGATCTGTGTGTTTTTCCAGGGGCGCTATAAGCCGTTTCCGCCATTCTGAGGGTGGTCACAAGGGCGCAGATGGCCAGGATAAATGTCAGATAGAGCGGAAAACGCATGGTGGTTTCCTGGGTAAACGTGACATCTGTACTGAATAACCCGAACAGTCTTTCCATCAGGCGGGGGTCGTAGATGGCTGCCCCTACAGTCATGGCAATGATAAATCCGATGGATTGAAAGCGGGTCAGGACTTCCAGCACCTTACCCCATTCTCCTTCAAGCCCTTCCTTTGCCAGGGAATCGTAGGCAATGGCTTCGTCTGCTCCGCTGGCTGCAGCTTCTGCCATGCCGCTTAATATGCGGTTAACCATGAACACCATAAACAGGATCAGACCTTCGATCTTCGGGATAAAGCCAATGATACCGACTTCGACAGTCATGGCCACCGCAGCAAACACCAGCAGACGTTTTCGGCCGATAAGATCCGCCAGCGCTCCGGAAGGCACTTCCGCAAGGACAATCGTTGCCGCCCATATGGCATTCAGAACCGAGAACTGGGCCACGCTCAGCCCAAAATCAAGGAATAGAATGGTGAACACCGGGTAATAGAACCGGGAATTATAAAAAATCCGAAATGCAATGAACAGCCTGATATTGGGAATGGAAAAAGGGCTGTTGGGAGAAGTGTTTTTATCCATGGTTTACGTTTCTCACCGATCAACTCGGATGTCAACCAACATCTCCAGCTGAGTGAGCTCAAAGTTGCCACCATTCGTCAAGACAGTTTTTGATCATTTAATAGTCGCCAAAACGATGAGATCCCAAGTTTCATGATTCATTCCCTGCCGGCCCAAATTCATATTCAGTTCTGAACGATTCAAGGCGTCGTCAATTTACGCCAAAAAGTCCCAAAATCAGGTAAAAATCACTGAAAATTCGCCATTTTCTCGACAACTATTTATTATTGTGATATTGCAATTGTAACGTCAATTCAAAACGATAAGAGAAATACTATCATGGGAAAAGGGCTCGAAATCAATCCATGACTGTTACTTTGAGGAATCCTGTTTTCAAGGTTTCATAGACCACAACATCACCAAAAACCGAGTTTACCCTTACAACCAAGATATGAACGCCTATTATATTCAGGTATCGATTTTTAATCTGATATCCAAGTTTCGTCGATCCGTTTCGTTTATTCTCGTTGCCTTTTTTATTCTGGGGACAGATTCCCTGTTTTACCGTTTTTACAATCCGCTCATTGATTTCCTGAACAGCAGATTCGGCATTGCCCTGAACTATCACCAGATGGTCAGTCTTGATTTTGCCCCTGAAATCTGGGCGGGTGTTTTGGCCATGGTGCTAGGTACATTGATTATCGTCATCGCGATTGCCGCCGAATCAACCCCACGATTGATTGATCTGTACATGGAGGATTGGTTAAGCCTGCTTTTCATCTGGTTTATTGTGCTGGCGTCACTGCACGCCTTTATCATCATGTTTTATGGCAAGCCAATGGACCGAAACTCCAGCGTCATCCTGAATACCTATGGATTCCTCACACTTTCCTATGTGCTGGCGTTGCCCTACATTTTTTATATCCTGATCTATTCAAAAACCAGCAATGTGGTCACCACCATTTCCTCCATGATCATCAAAGATATTAAGCGAATGGGACATGCAACCATTCATGGTGCCATGGAAAAAGAGGTGATTGTCGCAGAATACCAGCAGAAACTTCTGGACTCTCTGGATCAGCTGGATGACCTCCTCAGCTTTGTGGAATTCAAGGAAACGCAATCCGACATTATCAGACAGATCGGCCGCATCAGCAACAAGTACATCACCGACAAGAGAAAATTCAATCAGAAGTTTTTCAGGCTGACAAAGGTCATCAGAAGAAATGCGACATACCGTACCTACACGGAGCAGCAATATGTCGAAATGCAGGACAGCGCCAGTTTTTTCGAGGTGAAGATTTTCCGGCTGCTCGGAAACTCATACATCAAAATGATTGAGAACAATCGATACGATATCGCCTCCCTTATCCCTGCAGAGCTGGTCGATATCGGCTCAAACTGTATAGAGACCGACAACCCACAGATACAGGATCACATCAATATTCGCTTCAACACCCTGTTCAGGTTCGCCATCAAGCACGCCATACGGAATAACGAACCCCGTAACCTCTACAATCTGGCGTTCCACTACTCCAATATGATCCAGGCCTATATCAAGGCGGGCGAGGTGAACCAAACCAAGGTGTGTTACGACCGGATAAAGTTCTATGGTAACGAGGTGTTTAAAAATGCCAAGACAAACCCTGCCCTGTATTTCATCGTTGACACGCTGACCTTTGAGCTGAAAAAATGTCAGATTCTCGTCAAGGAACTGGGGTGGGAGCGTAACGATCAGCTTCACCTCCTGAACCTGGTACTCGACCTAGATCAGCCGCCAAACTTTTCAAAAGAAGATATAGACAAAACAATGCTGGGCGGTAATAACGGAACCAGAAGAATACAGATCGGACTTGCTCTGTATTATCTGGGGCAGGGAATGAATGACTTTGCTGAAACCATCATTGAAGACTATCTGGACGATCTTAGCTTTTTTGATGAAAAGGAGTTCAAAGCCATCGTTGAGAGCCAGTGCTTCCTGCTCAGTATCTTCGGGCCAACCTTCTGGGAGGACACCGACCGCGGTAATATTAACATCTACTTCGCCCCGGAAAAAGACCAGATCCAGCCCTTTAAGGATATGCTAAATGAGCAGATTAAAAAGCGACTCAGAAAGCTGGAAGCTGATACCCAGTACCTCTCAATGGAAGTTGAAAGCCTCCTGAACAAACGCCATGTGCAGGGTGGCTTTTTGAACGACTCTGATAGCGAAAAACTGGATGATCTGCAGCGAAAAATTTCGATTCGGAAAACAAAACAGAAGGATAACGGCCAGTGGACAGGCGAAAATGAATTACTCTATACCCTGATATGTATTGCCTTTTCAGACAGGGACCTGGACGAGACCGAAAAGGAGGTGATCCAGGAGACCTTTAAAACCATGTTGCCCGACATTAGCGATGATCACTTTAATGCACTCTTTATCCCCACAACCCAGCGCTATATCAAACTCCAGGATTTCGAGGCTCAAACCCGACAATTCATGACGTCACTAGCAGAGCTGGTTACATTCTTCAATGAGGACGTGGATAAACTGCAACTGCTGCTCATTAAATACGTCGATCTGGCCAACGCAGATAACTTCATCCATGAAAATGAGCTAAAGCTGATTAAACTGGCGATCAAGGCCTGGAACCTGAGCGGTGATGTCAAGACGGATAATAATGGCCGGCTCATCTATGATCCGCAGGCATCTGAGTAAGGGTCGGCTAAATGATTATTTCACATTCTGTTTGAAAAATGTCCGGCTTTTGGGACTTTTGCACACAGATTAAGGGAAGTTATCATTTAACGATCCCTAAACTTTCCTTCAAATAGCAGGAACCCTGGGGGCAGGTCAGCCACTTTTGGTGATGGCTGTCACCAGGTAGGTGATGAGGAGATCGATCTCCTTAACCTTATCCCGTTTATGGCCTTCGTCCTGCAGAAACCAGCGCAGGACGCTCAGGCTGAATACACCGAGTACCATGTTCCTGAAAACCCGGTTGTCAACCTCCGCCCGAAACAGCCCCTCCGCTTTGCCCTCTTCCAGGATATCCTCAAGGGTCGACAGGTACGCCAGAAACCGCTTGAAGGCTTCTGTATGGTAAAACTGCTCATTATAAATGCCATGCATGACCAGGACCTTGGCGAAATCGGGCTGAATCAGGGCAATGAAAAACAGCTGGCGAATAAAGCGCTTAACCTCATCCAATATTGATTCTTTCATAAAGAGTTTCGTTGCGAAGAGGTGCTCCTTGAATCCCTGCTTGAAAGGTGATTCCATGAATCCATCCTCTATGATGGAAAAGAGCAGGTCATCCTTATTGGCAAAGTATGCATAGATGCTGCCGTCCGCAACGCCTGCCGCCCCTGCAATCTCCTGAATTTTCGTATGCTCAAACCCCTTTTCGGCAAACATCCGTTCAGCCGCGTTGAGAATC
This sequence comes from bacterium, assembly GCA_029940215.1. Lineage (GTDB taxonomy): Bacteria > SAR324 > SAR324 > XYD2-FULL-50-16 > XYD2-FULL-50-16 > JAHJRI01. The sequence goes on from JAOZRE010000085.1 coordinate 6,153, forward strand.
TTACCGGTCTTTTCCAGTTTGCGATCGCCTTTGTCACTCCTGGATCTGATCATGGGCTGTATCAGGTCCATGATCAGATCCAGGTCGGCATGCACTTTATGACTGCTTGAGGATGGGTTGGATAACAGGTAGGACATATCCGTCAACCCAAAGACAAAATACCACAAAGCCGGCTTGTTTATGTCCGACCGAAAATTACCTGTTTGAATTCCCTCCTCCAGCACTGTTTCAAAAATCAGGCGCAGCTGACCAATCTGTTCAAAAGCACTGTGTGTATAGAAGTTGCGCCTGGAACGGCATTGATAAAGAACAATGGAAGCAAAATCCGGTTCGGCGTCAAAGCGCTGCAACTGCCACCCGATTACCCGACGAATTTTCTGCAGAGGATCTTCCATATCGTCCAGCCCCCCCTTCAGGGAGAGCATCCATTTCCCTGTCTGTTCCTCGGCGACAGAGAACAGCAGGTCCTCCTTATTCTTGAAATAGTGATAGATGGTCGACTCATAAACATCGGCTGATCGCGCTATCTCAGAAATGGTGGCCTTCGCACCCTTCTTGGCCATAATTTTTTCTGCCGAACCCAGAATACGGTTTCTTCTGGTGTCCGTGTCACTTGTTCCGGTTGTCGTCATCTGTGGGGCCTGCTTTAAGGTTCATCGCTGTCTGCGGAGATGCAGGTGAGATGAATTATTGAGTATTTCGACTTAAATATGAATCATATTCTATTCTCTGTCAAGATCGGGAAATTTGAATGGCTTATAGTCTTTCAATTAGTTATACTCCTTTACTAGAGGCAACTTTAAGCTTGCTTAGAATCAAAATGAAGATTTTATTTGACAGAGTATCCAGGAGTATATATCTAAGAATTTGATTCATTTCGTTCTAATTCATGAACATGATGATTGACAGTGTTATCTCAAGGAGGGGACATGGGAGATATTCTGGAAGTCGCCGAAGCGCTCTGGAATGGTGAAAAGACAGTATACACGCAACACCCGTTCGGGCCACCCTGGGGGCCTGAGCAGATATCGGAAAAAACCTGGTTTATCAAGGGGTTTGCCAACACCATCGTTCGATCGACACCTGACGGCCTGGTGATCATTGACCCGGCTGGTTCGGTAGAGGCTGACAAGAAACACCGGGCTGTTCGTTCCTTTTCGCAGCAGCCATTGCATACGGCTATTTATACCCATGGGCATGTTGATCACGTCTTTGGGGTTGACCGCTTCCTGAACGAGGTCAGCGAATCGAATACCAATCCCGTTCAGCCGCGAGTGATTGCGCATGAAGCGATTTTAGATCGTTTCAACAGGTACCGCACCACCAATGAATGGAACCGCCATATTAACGGACGCCAGTTCCTGGGTGGCGGAAAGGCGGATTTCCCGTCTGAGTTTCACCGACCGGATATCGTTTACCGGGACCAGCTTGATATCACAGTCGGTGGCACCAGAGTCATGTTGCGCCATGCAAGGGGTGAAACGGATGATCACACCTGGGTGTTTTTTCCCGACGAAAAAGTTCTAGCAACCGGAGATCTCGTCATCTGGGCCGTTCCCAACGGGGGGAACCCCCAGAAAGTTCAACGGTATGTGGGAGAATGGGCAACCGCCCTGCGCAGCATGGCGGCCCTTGAACCCGAGATCCTGCTACCGGGACATGGCTTTCCGATTATCGGCAAGGATCGGGTTGCCCAGCTGCTGTCGGAAACAGCCACTTACCTTGAATCGGTTTATGATCAGGTACTGCAATTGATGAACCAGGGAGAGTCCCTGGATACGATTGTACAGCAGGTCAACCCGCCTGAGGAACTATCTCAAAGGGCCTTCCTGCAGCCGATTTATGATGAGTGCGAGTTCCTGGTGCGCAATATCTGGCGCCAGTTTGGCGGGTGGTACGATGGAACCCCTTCCCATCTAAAGCCGGCCTCGGAGGATGAACAGTCCGCTGAAATAGCGCGCCTGGCTGGTGGAGCAGGTCAGCTGATACGCCGGGCTGGTGAATTGGCCAATGAGGGCAATTTCAAATTGGCCTGCCATTTGGCAGAGTGGGCTGTGAACGCAGACAGTGATAATCTTGAGATTCAATTGGCGGCGGCAGATATTTTTAAGAAACGTGCCGGTGGTGAAACCTCGACCATGGCAGTAGGAATATTCAGGGATATGGCAAGGCGGCTGTCCGAATCGGCGGATCAGGAAGCTCCAGGGGAGACCGTGATTAAATCACAGATGAACCAGGGTTGAACCAGAAATTATATCCAAACAAGTTTCAGGAGCATACACATGCAAAACCCACAGACATCGCCAATGCATCGACTAGATCCGGTCTTAAACTGGCTGGTTCCCATCATTGCTTTATCGATGGTCGCGTACCACATTGCCATCGTATGGCATCCAATGTTTGGCGGAATACTCAACCAGGCGGTTCATCTCTGTTTCTGTCTGGTACTCATCCTGCTGTTCTGGGCTAAAAATTCAGAAACGGGGCGCTGGAAGCTGGTCTACTGGTCAGGTGCTATTTTGAGTTTCCTGCTGATAGCGTATATGATTTTTCACTACGAACGGCTTGACATGGAGGCCGGTTTCCCGGAACCGCTGGATGTAGCTGTGGGGATTGCCCTGATTGTCATCGTAATTGCAGGCACCTGGCGCAGTTTCGGGGCAGTTTTTCCAGTCCTGGTTCTGATAGGCATTGGGTATGCTCTGTGGGGAGACCTGATCCCCGGTGTGATGGGGCACTCCCCCTATGAATTCGGTTTCATCGTCTCCAGTCTCAGTGTCGGGTTCCAGGGGATTTTCGGGATGCTGCTGGAGGTGTCGGTCAGCATGTTATTTCTGCTGGTCATTTTCGGCTCCATATTTGACGCTACCGGCATCACGCGGTTTTTCATGGAGTTCGGGAAGCTGCTCGGTCGTTACCTGCCCGGTGGTGCCGGGCATATGGCGGTTTTCTCCAGCTCATTTGTGGGCATGGTCAATGGCGCAGCAGGCGCGAATGTAGCTATCACTGGTTCCTATACCATCCCGGTGATGAAGAAAGCGGGATTCAAGCCAGAGACAGCCGGCGGAATTGAGGCCATGGCCTCCACCGGCGGGCAACTAACACCACCCATCATGGGTATCGCTGTCTTTGTAATGGCGGGATTCCTGGGAGTTGGCTACGCGGACCTGATGTTCAAGGCGATCATCCCGGCCGTTTCTTATTATGCGGTTGCGGTTGCCGGGGTTATCCTGATTGCCTATCGGGAGAACATCCCCCGCAGTACGGAAACGGCGGATAACAAGATTCTGATCAGCGGCGCCCCTCTGTTCCTGATCCCCATTAGCGTGCTGACGGCCATTATGGTGAATCATTATTCAGCCGGTTATGCTGCTTTCTGGTCTATCCTGACCCTTCTGGTTCTGTCTTATATTCGTGCCGATACGCGGCCTAAACTGAAAATTCTGGTTCAGTGTCTGATCAAGGGAGCGATCATGGCGGGAACTTTCGGGGTTGCCATCGGCTGCATTGGGATGTTGATCAAGTGCCTGACCTTCACCGGAGCAGCCACGAAACTGAGTCTGGTGGTCGAAATCGTCAGCAGCGGTAATCAGGTTCTACTGTTGGTGCTGATCATGCTGCTCTCGATTATTCTCAGTTCGTCCACGCCAACGGTTATCGCCTATATTATTGTGGCGTTTGTGGCGGCGCCGGTGTTGATTGAAACCGGCATTCCACAAGTCACGGCCCATTTTTTCGTTTTCTACTTTGCCATTCTGGCCTCTGTTACGCCCCCGGTGGCAGGCGCCGCCATGGTCGGTTGCAAAATTGCCGGCGCCGGATATATGAAAACCGCCTGGGAGAGTTTCAGGCTGGTTGGACCCTTTTATTTCGTCCCCTATTTCATCATCAGGAACCCGATTATTCTGACCGAATCACAGCCGCTTTCCACCGCTATTCCGGCGCTGCTGGCTCTGGTGGTTTGCCTGGGTTCACTGACTTTTTTCTTTCATGGATTCTGCCTGACCCGTATCAAAGGGGTCGAGCGTTTGTTGTACTTTGTGACAGGAATACTGGCGACCGCGTACGGTCTTGGTGGATCTGTCATGCTGCTGGCTCTCTCAGTGATCTTGCTGTCTGTCCTACTGGTTGTTCAATGGACCCGGAAGAAACGACTGACAGCTTAGATTCATTGGAAGAGTGTGTGATACGTACTGAGTTTTGAAAACTAATCAATAGGAGGAGACAATGAAAAAACAATTGCTTGTGCTGTTTATGGGACTGATGGTGATGGCATCAACCGCATTTGCAGAGAGAAAACCGGTAGATGTTGTCATCATGACGACACCTTTCGGATCGTCGATGTACAGCATTGGTGCTGCTTTTGAGCGGGTTTTCAAAAAGTCGGGGTCCTGGGTTCACATAAAGCACCAGGAGACGGCCGGTGCCATGTACATGTATCGCTATGCTGCAAAAAACCGTGAGCGGATGGCCAAAGGGGAATTGCCTTACACGCTCATTGTCGGTGGTGTTGGTGCTGTTCCCCATCTCCAGGAAGGACGGTGGCCTTTCAAAAAAATACCGTGGCCCACGACCAAGACGTTGGTTTCAACGGCAGCGCTGGTTGGGCACTATGGCACCTTTGATCCGAACATCAAGACCCTGGCCGATTTCAAGGGCAAACGTATCTGCACGCGGGAACGGGCACGGGTGTTCCTGGGGTTGTTTCTGGACAAGCCCCTGTTTGGCAAGGGTTACGGGATATACAAGGATATCAAATGGTCCCCCCTGGGAGATGCCAATTGCAAGGATGCCTTTCTCAACAATAAGGTGGACGCCGTTCCGCTTGGTTTCGGCGGAATTATTATGGTGGCGCCGGACGGAACGTATGTTGTGCCGAAGGCGTTCCCCACTGCACCTACCCTGGCCATACTCAGTTCGGGTAGAAAGGTTCATCACTTGAGTTTCAATCCGGAAATCGTTCGCAAAAGCTACGATTTTTCCAAGGATATTATCGTCTATCCAGCCCTTGTTAAAAAGGGTGCGTTCAAGGGGTTGGACCGGGATATCTGGGCTCGGGTCGGTTTCGGAACCATCCATTGTGACGAAAATCTTCCTGATGATATCGTGGAAGAGATCGTCAGGGTTCGCCAAACCTATCGTAAAATGTTTGGGAACTATCATGCATCGCTCAAGTTGATGCCAACAACAGCTTATCCCCTGGGAAGTCCTAAAAAATATGTTCATTCCGGTGTGATCAAGGCCATGAACAAACTTGGCTACCCGATCCCGGCGTCTAAGTAACACATTTAGTCACCTGAGCTGCGAAACTTGCAGTAGTGAACGAAGGCCGGGGTCCAGTAAATATTTTTGACTAGATTCCGGTTCTGCGCTGCAAGCTTCGCGCATTCAGTGCCGGAATGGCATAATCGAGGCCTGTGTTATTTCAGAGATTAATCCCGCCGGCCGGCCGGGTGTACGGCTTCTAAATAACAAGTTAAAACAACATCAACTGCACACCAACAGGGAATTCGCATATGACAGACCTGTTTGCACTGTCGGAGAAGATTATCGATCAGGGAATCACCGATATTCCCACCAATCGCATCAACCTGGAACTGTCCGTCCTCCTGGATGACATCGCCATGGTGGAAGCGTTCTCACATGCCATTATCTTCAAGACAGAAGAGGGGCTGGTGGTGTTTGACACCGGAAATGAACAGGTGGGTGCCGGCATTGTCAAAGCGATTCGGGGCTGGTCAACAGAGCGATTCAACACACTGGTATACACCCATGGACATGTGGATCATGTCGGTGGCAGTGGCGCTTTTCTGAAGGACGTGACGGCGGGTGGCAATCCTGCGCTGAAGGTAATCGCCCACGAAAACCTGCCGAAACGCCTGGACCGTTACGAACAGACGGACGGCTACAATATGACCATCAACCAGCGGCAGTTTGGCAAGTTATCTGACAAGAATTTAACGGTGATCGGGGAGAAGCGTTTTCTGCCATCAGATACCGTTTTTCCAACCATCACCTACACAGGGCAAATGAATTTCAAGGTTGGGAATACCCTGTTTCAGCTGCATCATGACAAGGGGGAAACCGACGACCACACCTGGGCCTGGGTACCGAAGTACCGGACAATCTGTGCGGGGGATCTGATTATCTGGAACTTCCCCAACGCCGGAAACCCTCAGAAAGTACAGCGCTATCCATTGGAGTGGTCCCGGGCGTTAAAGCGAATGGCTGCCCTGGATGCCGAATACCTGCTTCCAAACCACGGGTTGCCCATTCGGGGCAAGGAGAGGATCCGTATGGTTCTGCTGAACACGGCTGAAGCTCTGGATCGGGTCGTAGAGCAGACACTCGCGGGGATGAACGCCGGAAAGACACTGGATCAACTGATTGAAGCATTCAAGATGCCACAGGCTCTAATGGAAAAGCCCTACCTACGCCCTCTCTACGATGAGCCCGAGTTCGTGATTCGCAACATCTGGCGGCTCTACGGCGGCTGGTACGATGGAAATCCGGCACGCCTCAGGCCCGCAACCGATAAAGCGCTGGCAATTGAGATGGCAGGGCTTGCCGGTGGCGCACTGAAGCTCGCTAAAAAAGCAGAATCATTGGCAGAAGCAGGAGATCTCAGAGTAGCGGGTCACCTGGTCGAGGCGGCCAAAGATGCGGACCCCGAAAATTCACAGGTTCACGACATTCGAACGAAGGTTTACACCCTGCTCCGTAAAGATGCCACGTCCCTGATGGCAAAAGGGATCTATCGCACCGCTGCAGAAGAATCCCGGGAGCTGTCCGAAAAAGGCGCCTGAGACCGGTGGCGCCCTGTATTCCCGGATTCCGGGTTAGAATCTGGGACTGTCGATCAATTTGAGGACTTTCATCAGGATAAACGATATCACGGCGATCCCGGCAAATGCCAGCAGGGTCAATTCGAGGCTCCACCCCCACAAGACAGGAGCGTTAACCAGGAGGACGCAGGGCGTCAGGATTGGAAATACGAAAAGATTCATCATCGCCAGTTCAATCGCAACTGAGGTTTTGAATTCGGGATCAACGATGCGAAGTAGCAGCAAGCCACAGGAGATTGTCCCGGTCACTGTCCCGTAAATTGCAGCAATTCTTTCCAGGTTTTCAGAAAGCAGTCTGCGACCTAACCACAATACCACCAGGGTCGTCAACAGGCCATTTATCAAGGCAATAAAGGCGATTGGAAGAACAAACTGCCAGACAACCGCTATCTGAATTGCCGGAATGGTCGCCACGATCAGATAATCCACCGACCAGCCGGTGATGCGTTTCTGGACGCCGCTGTCGATCAGATGACCAACACCCAGCAGATCCATCAGCTTACGGACGAGAACCGCGTAGCCCAGCCCGTAAAAGAAGAAGAACCCCCAGAACATTTTCGCCACCTGTTCGCCGAACAATCCCCCAAGTGCATCCACTGTAAAATAGGACAGGACATAAACCAGCCCGACTAGTGCAGCCTGAAACGCCATGGAGTCAATGTTGGCAGAATGCACCCTTAGATTCCCGGCAGATTCACCCTCCATCGTTTTTGGCATCAGGCCGACAATAAATTCAGACGGCAGTTCCTGCTTACCCCCCTTGGCATGCCCTTTTCTGATTCCCCAGTTCACCAACGGCACACCGACGAAAAAAGCAAAGATAAAACCGACAGCTGCAAAGGTCAAGCCGATGGTAGCGGCATGCTGAAATCCGACACCTTCCCAGACTTTTCCAAAAGAGAGTGCCTGACCCGGCCCTTCATTGAAACCGAGGGGGCCCAGAAAACCGAAGGTTTTAAACAGATCCGTGCCGAACCAGCCGAAAGCCATCACAACAAATCCACCAATCAGCGCCTGCATGGGGAATGTAATTCCCTGGGTTAAGGCCATCCAGGCGGTTCCCTTTAAAAAGGACCCTTTTTTCTCTCCAACTGGCTGTGTATCTCCGTCCCGTGTTAAGCCAACCGAGATAAACGAGATATTGAAGAAATGATAGGCAAAGGCCTCCAACGTAGAGGTCGAAACGTTCACAATCTTGAAATTAACCAGAATGACGCCCAGCACGCCTCCTATAAGGCAACTGGGAAAGAGATATCTCTGGACAAACGATACTTTTGCTA
>JAOZRE010000431.1 GCA_029940215.1 bacterium
GAAGCATCAAAAAGGGCGACAATCTGTATAATGTACGAACCGGGAAAAAACTCCGGGTCGGCAGGCTGGTCCGCATGCACTCTAATGATCGGGCCAACATCGACTCAGCAGGCGCCGGGGATATTATCGCCATGGTCGGTGTGAACTGCGCCTCCGGAGATACATTCTGCAGCGACGATTTCAGGGTATCGCTTGAATCCATGTATGTAGCCAATCCGGTTATCTCTCTGGCCATATCGTGTAACGACACCTCTGCCACAGACCGAATGTCCAAGGCCCTCTCACGTTTTATGAAAGAGGACCCAACCTTCAAGGTCCGAACAGACCATGAGTCCGGAGAAACGATCATCAGCGGGATGGGAGAGTTGCATCTGGAAATCTACATTGAGAGAATGGTTCGCGAATATAAAGTGCCCATCGAGGTAGGTCCCCCAGAGGTTACCTACAGGGAGACCGTTTCCAGAACTGCACCCTTCGATTATACCCATAAGAAGCAGACAGGTGGCTCTGGTCAGTATGCGGCCGTCGTCGGAAATATTGAGCCACTGGATTTTGATAATCCGGACGCAGAAGAATTTGAGTTTGTGAACCAGGTCAAGGGAGGAAATATCCCATCCGAATACATCAATGCCTGTTCTGCCGGGTTCAAGGACGTCATGGCCAAAGGGCCGATGGCCGGATTTCCAATGGTGGGTGTGCGGGTCAATCTGGTGGACGGAAAATATCACGATGTGGATTCCAGTGATATGGCTTTTCGGATCTGTTCCAGGCAGGCGATGAAAGAAGCTGTGCAGAAAGCTGGCGCGAAATTGCTGGAGCCCATCATGAAAGTGGAGGTGGAAACACCGTCTGAGTTTCAGGGTGCGGTTATCGGCGATTTGAGTTCAAGAAGGGGTGTGATCGGCGGAACGATGGTACGGGAAAACATTACGGTCATTACCGTAACAGTTCCGCTGTCCGAAATGTTCGGTTATTCAACAACACTTCGGTCATCAACTCAGGGAAAAGCCACTTTCACCATGGAATTTGACAGCTATGCCATCTGCCCGAGAAACGTTCAGGAAGATGTGATTGCCGCCCGTAAAGAGAAGGAAGAGCAGAAGAAAAAGTAGCGCAATCAGCCCAGATATTGCAGTAGTCCGTGCCAGAGATCTTCATCAACCGGATCGAGAAACATGCAGCCAACCTTAAAGCTGCTCTCTGTTTCTCCTTCCTCACGAGTGTCCATCACACTTCGGACCTCCATCTCAAGTTCCATGAGAATGATATCCGCATCAGACGGATCAGAAATCCCGCAACTAATGATTTGCCCCGTTTCAAATTCGTGTTTGGAAGAAAAGCTCAACCCTCCTTGTGAGTAGTCATTCAATGGAAAGGTGTACCTGTTTTCGCTATCGATGATGGATATATTTCCATAGGCCTTAACCCGCTGGAATTCGCGAATCGACTGATAGTACGCTTCGTTCTTCTGTATCAGGCCATCACTGACAGCTATGTCTCCCTTGTTCAGAATTTTATCATCAAAAAATGTGATGAGAACCTCGGTGTTTTCAGGCAGTCCCTCTTCGGCGGCATCTGACAGAACAATCTTTCCGTCCTCGTATATGCCATATAAACTGATCATCGTTTTCTACCCGGATCATTGGTGTATTTTTTGATGAAAAAATCGATCAAACTGAAAGAATTGTAGTTCTGGTTGCACTATAAAACGATTCCCATTTTTTTGGAAGTGGAAAATATCGCCTTTTTCAACTGCGGTTATCAGCCGAACTGTTTTCGTGCAACAAGACTTGCCTCTTCTCGTTTTTCCCCATTTGGCCAGATAACCTCTTTTTCCTGATAAAAGAGCACCTGAAGTGACAGAAAAGCGTGAAGCAGTTCATTGGATTGGAGATAGTGATCTCTATTCGAGTCCGGAAAAGCTGAGTATTGAAAGTGGGTGTCCAGGAAGGTTTTGAAGATCAGGATGCCATCTTTCTTCAATCCTGTTCTAATGTGGGGAAACAGGTGCCGGTCAAGAAAATTGACATTAGCGATCAGATCATAGCTATCTGGTTCTATATCAAAGTCATCCAGGTCCTGATGAATACAATTTATCTCCGGTTCTTTCCCCCTGATCAGCTCAATGGCAACACCGGAAATATCAACCGCATCTGTTTTAAACCCATTTACAGCTAGAAACTGAGAATTCCTGCCGTTTCCAGCTGCAAGGTCCAGTGCTCGACCTCTGGTTGCCAGGTGACAATAGTTTCTGATCAGGTCGTCCGCGGTATCTGGATATTTTTTCCCCCGATATCGATCGTCCCATAGAATCTCGTCGGATTTCATTTGATGTTCCCGGGTTCCGCTGCCAGCTGCTCGTTACTCTTCAACAGGCGCTGGTGGCGGCGCTGTATTTTTCAAGGTCCTACCGGCAACACTCTTGATAATGGCCGTCGTTATTGTCATTCCACGCTCTTTCATCTGTTGCAGAATATGGTTGACCATTCTCTCATGATTCCCATTTATACAATAGTGCCTTGCCCAGTTATTACACATTTCGAAGGATTCCAGGCAGACTTCGGGTGCTCCCTCTGATCGCTGTGGTCTGGGTTGGGATCTTTGTCTTTCGGGACAGGCACTGTATGCAGTTCCTGCCATGAAGAGTGCCAATAGAACAATGGAAAAAAAGCGTTTCATTTCCGGTTCTCCGTTGAATTTTATCCGTCATTAAGTTTAGAATTCAAAACATAGATACGAAAATGCAAAGAATCTGCCAACACAAACAAACAACCTGAACTGACCAGTAACTTCAATGACAACCCCCTATTCTAAAACAGAATCAGAAAGTGCTATTCGCGCCCTGGCAGAAACTGCCCAGAGAGATGGTGTGTTTCCCGGAATCGAAATTCTGGTTGCCAGGGAGAACCGGGTTCTGTTTCATCAGGCATACGGCCGAATCGATGGCCCTGAAAACAGCCCTGCTCTTACGACTGGATCCTTGTTCGATCTGGCTTCACTGACCAAGCCGCTTGCCACTGCGGCAGCTGTGGTTCATCTTTCTGACCGGGGCAAAATCGACCTGAGTGCGCCAATTTCTCATATAATCCCGGAGTTTTTGAAAACCGATAAATCCGAGCTCACACCTCTTCAGCTTCTGACACACTCCGCTGGTTTCAGTGATTGGGTTGCGCTCTACGAACCTCGATTTGATCAACAATCGGCCTGGGAAAAACTGGTCCGACACCCCCTGAGCTACAAACCAGGATCGGCTGTTATCTATAGCTGTCTGGGGTACATCGTTCTCGCCGAAATGATCCGGCGGATCTCCGGGACCTCACTTTCTGAATACTGTAAAGCACACCTATACCAGCCGCTTGGATTGAAAAACCTGATGTTCAATCCAGATCCTAAAAGACCAGACATTGTCCCCACCGCCTATTGTCCATTAAGAAAAAAACGGTTGCGAGGCATTGTCCACGACGAAAACGCCTTTGCTTTTGGAGGCGAGGGTGGTAATGCCGGCCTGTTTGGAACTGCCGAAGATCTGCATGCGGTTTGCCTGATGCTGCTCTCTTCTGGCAAACTGAATGGAAAACGGATATTCTCAAATAACGCTGTGGATGGTATTCTCAACAATCAGAATCCGTCGTCACTACCGGCCCGAACATACGGGTGGGATGTTAATGACGGCAGCGAAACCGATATGAGTTGCAGCAGTCGGATGCCGATTGGTAGTATTGGACATCTGGGGTTTACGGGAACCTCAATCTGGATGGACCCGGTTTCTCGGATCAGCATTATCCTGCTTTCGAACCGTGTTAATCTTACCCGTGACGACAATATCCCACTCATGCGGATTTT
>JAOZRE010000086.1:0-679 GCA_029940215.1 bacterium
GATGACGAAGACTGGAGTTACTTCGAGATCACCGAGCGCAGCGACGTGACCATCCGCACGGCCTTGGTGGAAGGCGACACCGTGGTTGAGCTCTACGGTCCGAATGATCCTGAGCTACTGGTGGTCGAGAGCGATGACACCGAGGATGGCTCGGTGATTTTTGGGAAGAATAGTGACCGGGAACCCAACGAAGCGCAGATATTGGAGTACCATCCTGCTACTGAACACACGGCAGGCGATCCCCTGAATTGCACCTATACTTCTGTCCCGCAAGTTGAGAAGACACTGGCAGTCTTGCTGTCACGACCGTTCTGGATGTGGGGCGCTGAAATGGGGGTTAACGAAAAGGGTGTGGTTATTGGTAACGAGGCGGTGTTTACAAAGATGCCCTACCGGAAAAAAGGGGGATTGACCGGAATGGATATGTTGCGTCTGGCGCTGGAGCGAGCTTCAACTGCAGAATCTGCTTTGGAGACAGTCATTCAGCTGCTGTCCGACTATGGTCAGGGAGGTATCTGCGGATATCAGGACAGAAAGCTTACCTACCACAACAGCTATATCATCTGTGACCGCAATGAAGCATGGGTGCTGGAAACAGCGGGCTACTTGTGGGCCGCTCTCAAGATTAAGGACCACTACTCCATCAGCAACTGCCTAACCATCGGGGAGGAATTTGATC
>JAOZRE010000086.1:689-1837 GCA_029940215.1 bacterium
AGGCGCATCCAGACCTGATAACAGAAGCGCGGCACAAAGGGTGGTTGAAAAAAAGACAGACCTTTCACTTCGCTGATTGCTACTCAGATTGGCTTTATACAACCTTTTCAGGGGCCCGCTCCAGAAAAGCCTGTTCCTTCGGACTAATTGAGGCCAGGCGCCAGACCTTGGATGTCACAAAAGCGCAACAGATCCTGAGAAGTCATGGTGACAAACCAGGGAGTCTGGATGGATCCCTGATAACAACAGCCCTGTGCGTGCATGCCGGAAACGGATTGACCCGCAATTCCCAGACGACCGGGTCGCTGGTCGCTCATTTAACAGATGAGGAGCCCCTCATCTGGGCGACAGCCACGGCAGCTCCCTGCACCAGCATCTTTAAACCGATCTGGTTTCAGGGATCCGTCCTGCCGGACTTAGGACCTGCCCCAACCGGGACCTATGACCCGTCTGCATACTGGTGGCAACACGAAAAACTTCACCGGGAGATTATGAAGGACGCTTCACGACTTGAACTGTACCGGGAAGCGCGAGATAAGCTCGAAACGACATTTATGAGCCAGGCCGACCAATGCCAGAGGGATGCAAGATATGACCTGACTGAATCCAGCTTCAAGCAATCTCGGGAGGCTGTCCAACAATGGACTGATCTGGTTTGTGACAAACCGATCCGTCGCAGGAATCGGTTTGTTTTCAGAAAATACTGGGAGAAACAGAATCGGAACGCGGATGTTCCTGTCTGCTGATTGAAAGAGAGGAGGACTTGTCAGGCAATCCCCAGTCCAACTGCAAGCAGAAGCGGCGTTGATAGATTGATGATGACGTTTTTGCCCATGGATGGGATAAGTTCGCTTATATTGTCAGCATACTTTATGGCCCCTATCATAGTTGGCACCGCCAGTGCTGCTGAACCCAGCACCAGAAATCCTCCCAGGGGCAGGAAATTCAACAGATAACCCACAATAACAGACCCGTATGCAGCCAACAGGAACGATACAAACAGCCAGGCACTGGACTTTCTGCCGATAACAATGGGGAAATGCTTTCTACCAGTCGCCTGGTCTGCTTCTACATCCGGAAACTGGTTGAGAAGCAATAAATTGTTCACCAGGAAGAATGGTACCAGTGACGCAAAAAAAGCAGTCCAT
>JAOZRE010000086.1:1847-14268 GCA_029940215.1 bacterium
CCATGAATAGGAGCCAGTTAAAACAAAATCAGTTCCCATCACCATCAGTGGCCCAAATCCCAATCCCGGCGCAATCAGGCAGAGAAATGGACGCCTGGTTATAAGAGAGGTGTAGGAAATAACCACCAGAACACCGACGACCCCCAGGGGAACTATCCAGAAACCCATTGTTATCAAAAAATAGATTCCGATGCCGATCCCAACCGACAGCCAGATGAGACCGCTTATCAGGGCTAGCCTGAATTTTTCGGGATGCTGCGGTAGGGATCCGCTACCACCACTGAATGGTGTGCGGCTGGTCTTGAAATCAAGACCACTCTGAAAATCAAATACCTCATTGAGGACATTGACACTGATATGTGCTGCCATGGCCCCAATAAAAGCCAGTGACAGGTGCAACCAGTTCAAGGAATAACCGGAATAAACCGCTGTCATTGCGCCCAGTGCAACACAGACAGGCGGTAATAATAAAAAAGGAATTCTCATCGTGCCCAACACCACTTTTATGCCTGAATGCTCCATTGCTCCATTGCTCCCTGCTTGAATGATATGAATTCGTAAGTTCCAAATAATGAATTCTAAATGACCAGACCATTCCCGACAACAAAAACCTTCGGTTTTTACCTTGTGGTTAGACTTCAGAAGGTAAATATTCAACAAAACAAGTAACGAATTTGAGAAAAAACAAGTGACCTTGATCTGCTCAATAATATGTAATTAAAAAGGATAAAAGGTATTTACGGGTTGAAGCTGTGAAAGAAGCTTTAAAAGATGTTGACAATTTGCTCGCTGCGTAAAAAAATAGGACCCAGACACAGACTGAGCGCTCGTTCATATTGGGATTTTTTCACGACATCGTCAAGGAGGTAACGTTGGATTTTGATTTAACCAAAGAGCAGGAGATGATTCGCAAGGAGGTGAGAAAATTTGCTGAGAAGGAGATCTTGCCTGTTGCGATCGAGTTGGATGATAAAGAGGCGTTTTCAAACGATCTGACGAAGAAGATGGGAGAGATCGGCCTGTTTGGCATGTTTGTTTCGGAAGCGTACGAAGGGCAGGGCATGGATTACATATCTTATATCATCGGCGTTGAAGAGATAGCTCGGGTGGACGGATCGCAGGCTGCGACGGTTGCTGCTGGTAATTCGCTGGGTATTGGACCCATTTACTATTTCGGTTCAGAGGAGCAGAAGAAGAAGTATCTGCCAAAGCTCTGTACAGGTGAGTGGCTATGGGGGTTTGGGTTGACCGAACCGACAGCCGGATCGGATGCGGGTGGTAGCAAAACGACTGCGGTGAAGGATGGTGACGACTGGGTATTGAACGGCTCCAAGGTTTTTATCACCAATGCGTCCTGTGACTTGTCGTTAGGAGTGACTGTGCAGGCGATTACCGGTGTTCGGGATAATGGCAAGCCTCAGTACACCTGTTTTTTGCTGGAGAATGGTACCCCCGGGTTCAAATCGGTTCCCATGCATGGTAAGATGATGTGGCGGGCATCGAATACTTCGGAACTCTACTTTGATGATGTCCGGATTCCGAATGAAAATGTGTTGGGAAATGTCGGGGATGGATTTCACCAGATGCTGCAGACCCTGGATGGCGGCAGATTGTCGATTGGGGCCATGGGCCTCGGTGGTGCACAGGGAGCGTATGACATGGCGCTCAAATATGCAAATGAACGGGAACAGTTCGGGCAGCCCATCTCCAAGTTTCAGGCGATCGCCTTCATGCTGGCGGATTGTGCGATGGAGATTGAGTGTGCCAGAAACCTGCTGTACAAATCTTGCTGGCTGCGAAATAACAAACGCCCCTTTGAGAAGGAAGCAGCAATGGCCAAGCTATACTGCTCTGAAACCATGGGGCGGGTTGCTGATAAAGCGGTACAGATCCATGGTGGGCATGGACTGATGAAGGAAAATCATGTAGAGCGGTTTTACCGGGACCAAAAACTGCTGGATATCGGGGAGGGAACGTCTGAAATTCAGCGTCTTGTTATTTCAAGATATATAGGTTGTTAACCGTCAGTCGGTCACAGGCAAGAACAAGGAGAAGCCATTGAACGAAGAAAACAGGATATCAGCTGAAAGAAGCAGGGCTGTTCCAGGAGAAGCGGAAATTGGTATAGAGGGGGAGATGCCATGTCTGATAAAATGAAGGAGAACCGGTTGTTCTGGGAGGCGGAGGAAAAAAGCCTGGATGAGCTGGCGGACAGGGCTATATTTGCAGGGGGTGACAAAGCCGTGCAGAAATTGGCCAAGGCGGGGAAGAGGCCGGTCCGGGAACTGATACAGGATCTGGTCGATCGTGAAACGCCCTTTTTTGAGCTTTCCCGCATTGCCGGTTTCGGTATGGATTATCCGGGGGTGTTTGATGTGCCGGGTGGCGGAATTGTGACCGGGATCGGCAAAATTCATGGCAATTGGACCATGATTTTTGGAAATGACAGCCGGGTCAAGGCTGGAACCTATTTTCCCATTACCTTGAAGAAGCATATGCGGGCCCAGGCCATTGCCGAACGGTGTGGCTTGAACTGCGTCTATATCGCTGATTCAGGGGGGGCTTTCCTGCCTATGCAGGCAGATGTTTTTCCAGATGATCAGCAGTTTGGTTCCATTTTCTACAATATGGCACGGATGTCTGCCATGGGCCTGAAGCAGGTGACACTCAGCACCGGTGGAAATACAGCCGGAGGGGCCTATATCGTATTTATGGCATGCCAGTCCATCATGATTGATAAGATGTCATACTCATTTCTGGGAGGACCGCCTCTGGTGAAAATGGCAACGAATGAAATTGTGACTGCAGAGGAGTTGGGGGGTGCCAAAACCCATACCCAGATATCAGGTGGTGCAGACCATCTCTGTGAAAATCAGGCAGATGCGGTAAAACATGTCAGGGAAATACTGTCTTCGGAACCGTCACAGACCATCAATCTGCAACGCTTTCCTGAAAAGCCGCCTAAGGCTAAGGTTCGCACCATTTATGAGAATATGCCGGCCTCGACGTCACAGGGGATTCAAACGTCGACATTTCTGGAAGCTATTGCGGACAACAGTCTCTTCAGCGAGTTCAAAAAGAATTATGCCCCCGGTCGGGGTGATAACATCCTGGCAGGGAAAATCCGCTTGAAGGGAATGCCTGTTGGGGTCATTGCATCCAATAAGACCGGCATTATTTTTTATGAAGCGGCCAGAAAAGCCACTGAGTGGATCATACGCTGCTCACAGGAGAAAATCCCACTGTTGTTTGTCCAGAGCTCTCCCGGTTTTATGATCGGTTCGGAATCGGAACATGCGGGTATCGGAAAATATGGAGCGGATATGGTTCGTGCCGTCTCCTGTGCCCAGGTGCCGCGGATACAGCTGGTGATAGGCCCTGACAACGGTGCGGCTAACTATGGCATGTGCGGAAGGGCCTACCGACCCCACTTTCTCCTGCAGACCATGCGCTCCCGGACATCAGTGATGAGCGGCAGAAGCGCCGCAGGTGTACTGCTATCCATCGAAGAGGCAAAACGCACGGCACAGGGAAATCCCATGACAGACGAAGAGCGGGAAGCCTTCAACCAGGAAATGATCGCCAAATATGATACAGAGGCGCATCCATTCTACTGCGGTGCGCGGCTGCTGAATGACCGGGTCCTGAAATTTTCTGAAATCAGGGAGTGGCTGGCCATGGCTTTTGAAGTCAGTCTGCTGCAACCTATTGGTGATCCCAGCTTTGGTAACATGCGTTTTTAATCAGGCGGAACAGACGACGACAAACATTACAGGAAAATACAATGGATACTAAAAATCAAACCCCGCATATAAATGTGGATTATTTTGAAGATCTGACCGGAGATGTCTCTCCGTCTGAAGGAGTTTCGGTTGAAGCTGTCGGGGACAAAATCAGCAAGTTGCGTCAGGATAAGGGAATCTCTCTGGAAGAAATGTCAAACCTGACCGGCTTTGAGACGGATGTGCTGGACAAAATCGAAAAAAATCAGATAAAGCCGCAGCTGGGCACGATCATCAAACTATCCCAGGCCCTCGACGCAGCTTTTAGCAGGTTGGTGTCGGATGTAGGGTCAAAACTCTACTCTGTGACCCGGAAATCTGATCAGAAAGCGGTTTCCCGCTCAACCTCGAGGAAGAGCCAGAAACAGCTGTATCAGTATAAGAGTCTGGCGCCGGAAGTACAGGGACGGCATATGGAAGCCCTGATTGTCAAGCTTGAGGAAAATCCGGATGTTGAACCTTCGGTTCATGCTGGAGAAGAGTTTATCTATGTACTGGAAGGAAAAGCTGAACTGAAAATCGGTGAGGATTTTTTTGTGCTGGAACCAGGCGACAGTGTTTACTACCTGTCCACAACACCCCACCTCATCGCTGGAAAAGACGGCCAGGCGACGATTATTGCAGTTCTGTACAGCAAGTAGAACCTGATCAGGCCATACGCAGATGGTTTCATATTGATATCGTCTGCATCTCCCCGCACTATCTCTTCGAATGCTTGTTTCAATCAGGAAAATATACTTGTCATTATAAATAACAAGTACTTATAATTAATTCAAGAAATAGTATTTGACAGAGGTTCTAAATGGCACCATAATTAATTCGTATATACGAAATAAAAAATTTCGGAAAAAATATTTCAGTAATTGTCAGGAGAGGAAGATGGGTCGCATCAATATGCGTCAGATGAAAGTAAATCAGAAGGGGCGGATCGCATCCGTTAAAGTGGCAGGTGAACTTGGTCGTCGGATACGTGATATGGGGCTGACAAAAGGAGCCGAAATCAGGATACAGGGAAGGGCTCCGCTCTATGATCCCGTAGCTTTAAGGGTTAGAGGCTTTACACTGAGTTTACGTAACAGTGAGGCGGATTTCATTGATGTGGAGATTGACGATTGATGGGAAAGCAACTGGAACAAAGAACCATTGCCCTGGGTGGAAATCCCAATGCAGGTAAAACGACGTTGTTTAATGCCCTGACTGGTTCCCGGCAGCATGTTGGCAATTATCCGGGGGTGACGGTTGAAAGAATAGAGGGGTTTGTCAGACATCAGGATACAGAGTTTCATATAATTGACCTGCCGGGAACCTATTCCCTGACTGCTTATTCAGAGGATGAACTGGTAGCGAGGGATTTTCTGACGGAGATGAAACCGGAAGCGGTCATCAATATAGTTGATGCTGCCAACCTCGAACGGAATCTTTACTTATCGGTTCAGTTGCTGGAACTGGGTGTCCCTGTCTGCATTGCCATGAATATGGTGGATTCAGCCAAAAGCATGGGGATATCCATTGACACCGTTAAGCTTTCCCGCCTGATGCAGGTTCCTGTCGTTCCGACCATTGCAAGAAGCGGCGAGGGCAAAGAACAGGTACTGGACGAGGTAATGAAACTGGCGTCTGCCGGCGGGAATGTCAATAAATTTCAGATATCTTATGGCGACGATCTGGACCAGGTGCTGATTGAGATGGAGAAGGTAATTGCGGATGGTCAATTCCTGGATGAACTTTATCCCGGGCGCTGGATTGGTATCAAGTACCTTGAAAATGATCCGGATGTCGTTGAAAAGGGGGAGCAGCAGGATCCGGATCTGTCAAAACAGTTGCTGGCGATGGTAGACAAGGTCAGCCGTCATCTGGAAACCACATTGGGTACTTTTCCAGAAGCCTTGATTGCAGACTATCGGTATGGCTATATTGGCGCTATCCTGAAACAGGGGGTGATTAAACGTGAGTATCCTGCGGATCGCCTTTTGTTGACGGACAGGATCGACCGGGTGGTGACAAACCGCTTTTTCGGTCCCCTTTTGATGTTGGCCATCATATATGGCCTTTACCAGTTCGTTTTCACTTACAGTCAAGTTCCAATTGGCTGGTTCGCCATTTTTTTCGAATGGTTGACTGACGTTGTGTCGAGTGTTCTGCCTGACGGTTTGCTGAAATCAATGATTGTTTCCGGTGTCATTGACGGTGTTGGGGGCGTTCTGGGGTTTGTGCCGTTGATCATGTTCATGTTTTTCGGGATTGCGATCCTGGAGGACTCCGGATATTTTGCCAGAGTGGCCTATATGCTCGATCGAGTGTTCAGCATATTTGGGCTTCACGGCAATTCAGTGATGCCGTTCATCATTTCAGGTGGGATTGCCGGGGGGTGTGCGGTCCCTGGTGTCATGGCTTCCCGCACCCTGAAGTCTCCCCGTGAAAAGCTGGCTACCATGCTGACGGTGCCGTTTATGAACTGCGGTGCAAAACTGCCGATCATGGCGTTATTGGTGGGGGCTTTTTTTGCGGAGCATCAGGCAAGCATGATGATGCTGATCACTCTGATCGCCTGGGGAGGCGCATTGTTAGTCGCCAAGTTCCTGAGAGTGACTATCATCTCCGGGCCTCCAACCCCGTTTGTGATGGAACTGCCCCCCTATCGTCTTCCGACTATGAGGGGGTTGTTAATCCATACCTGGGAGAGAACCTGGCAGTATATCAAAAAGGCAGGAACTGTTATTCTGGGAATTTCCATATTGCTCTGGGCCATGATGACTTTTCCGGGGCTGTCGGATTCAGATAAACAAGTCTTCATTCAGCAGCGGCAGGAGCTGAAACAGACAGTCCCCCTATCTGTGGTTCAGGAGATTGAGCGAAAGGCAGGTGGTGAGCCGGTAACACTTTCCACAGAAGCGTTGTCTCTCAGGAAGAAGCTGGTTCTCATTGACAACAAAGAGGGGGAAGCAGGCCTGCGGGGTTCAGTTGCCGGCAGGATCGGTATTTCGCTGGAATCCGTCTCACGATTTGCTGGATTTGACTGGCGGACGAATATCGCCCTTGTAGGTGGTTTTGCCGCTAAAGAGGTGGTCGTGACGACACTGGGCACAGCCTATTCACTTGGTGAAGTTGATCCTGAAGCAGCCGTTTCACTTGGTGATACGTTGAAGCGGACACCCGGATGGACTCCTCTGCTTGCATTGAGCCTGATCCTGTTCACAATCTTTTATGCCCCCTGTTTTGTGACGATTGTGGCAATTGTAAAAGAATCAGGTTCGTGGAAATGGGGTGTTTTTTCAATGGTTTTTAACACGGTACTGGCGTTTGGGATAGCGACGCTTGTCTATCAGATTGGCTCAGCCGTGGGATTTTTAGGAGGATAGTGATGGAAATGGTAATTCTGGTTTTATGTATCGGCCTGGCAGCTCTCTATGTGGGATATACCTTTTATAAGCAGTTCACTGGCAAAGCGGGTTGTGCACCAGGCTGCAGTTGTGACCCTAAAATGCAGCAGTTTCATCAGCTGCAATGCCATTCACCGGAGCAGTTCGAGCTTAAAAAAAAAGCAGGAAAAAAATAGAGTGAGTTGTAAAATCAGCACTTGATGGCGCCTATCTTACCGGCGATATCGTAGGGCAGGGTGACAGAACTGTTTTCATGTTGCAGGACAATGGTTTTGGTGATGTCTGTTTTTTCAGTGATCAGGTGATGCGTGCCCGGGAGAACTGATTTCTCCTGCAGTAGCTTCAACAGGTCAAGTGACTCTTCAAGGCTTTCACCGATAAAAATAATCTGGATCCTGTCATCCGACTGGAATTCATTCAACCCCTTCGTTTCTTTTGGAATCAGGTTTTTGTTCCCCGGGATCGGGGTACCGTGTGGGCAGGATGATGGAAACTCGAGAAACTCTGCCAGTTTTTCTTCCACCAAAGGGGTCAACCCGTGTTCCATCACATGAGCATGTTGATGAACCTCGTGCCATGAAATTCCAAGTGTTCGATATAGGAACTGCTCAACCAGTCGATGGCGCCGCATCAGGGATTCCGCTTTCTGGAACCCCTGATCTGTCAGGCAGATCTCCTTGTTCTTTTTAATGCGGACAAGCTTATCTCTCAATAGTCGGGATACGGTTGCATGCACGGTCGAAGGGCTGCATTTCAGCCACTTGGAAAGCGCAATCGATTTGACCGGTTCACCGCAAGCCTGGAGAGAGTATATTGCCTGAAGGTACTCCTCCGCAACAATCGATCCTCGTTCCTTCATGTTGTTAACCGCAGATTTTGGGGTTGTGCCGTTTTTGAGGAAGATATTTAGCCTTAACGAATAATATTACATAGTAGATACTTTATAAATAATTCTATTCTACTAAATACAGTCTGTCAAACAGAGATCAACCATCTGAGTTGAAGGCAAAAAACCACATAATCACAACGGGAAATTCAACTGATCTGTTACTGACCTTTTCCAGTTATTCTCTGACCACATCCGCATTCTCCATCCTGTCTTGTTAAATTGTCTGTCGGTTTTGTCCTCATTCCTGCGCTTGTGATTGTCAATTTTCAGAAAATATTTGAGAAATCTGACAAATGAAAAGGAAACAGACTATAGGGACGCATCTCATTCACAATATTTGCTTGTCTGATACCGGTAATGGTAAGGGTTTATAATTCAGATTCCTGATTGCAGAATTGTGGTATTAGTGATAAAAGTGATGCAGTAAATATCCAGGCGTCAGCCCGTTCATTACGATGTCTTCCGGCGATGATCCTGGAGTTGTAGCTATCGATATATGGATGTTAGACATGGTTTAAAGGAGGAGGGATGAATCCGACAATGTCTGATTTGATTAAGCGGGCCGCTGATGATATTCTCGAAGCGAGACATGCCATTGCCTTGACGGGTGCAGGAATTTCAACGGAATCCGGCATTCCAGACTTCAGAGGGCCTGATGGTATCTGGACCAAAAACCCTGAACTGGAACAGAAGGCCTACGAAGCATACGGGGACTTCAGGGTTAATCCCAAAAAGTGGTGGATCGACCAACTTGAGGGACCGGTCAATATCCTTGAAGAGTGGGGGAAGGCCCAGCCGAATGCAGGGCATCATGCCCTTGCCGACTTGGAAAAATCAAATCAGCTCAAGCGTGTATTGACACAGAATATCGATAACCTCCACCAACAGGCCGGCTCACAGAATGTTATCGATTACCATGGCAACATCTTCAAGTTGCGGTGCCTCAACTGTAATAGTCGGTCATCCATTGAGGCGTTTGATCTTAATCAGATGAAAACCACAAACCAGCTACCTCCTCTTTGCAAATCATGTGGTGATCCTCTGAAGCCTGATGTTGTCTATTTTGGTGAACCCATCCCCGTTGACGCTGCATCGGAAAGTGAAGAGGAAGCACTTAAGTGCGATTTGATGATGGTATGTGGAACATCTGCCCTTGTGTATCCGTTTGCCGGTTTACCCATAATTGCTGCCGGGCGGCAACGATCAACCCTGGAATCGTACCTCACTTCAGGGCATGTTCCAACAAAGTCGGCTGTGATCTTTGAGATCAACGATGAGCCGACGCCATTGACAAATGAAGGAATATCACATTACCTGATCCAGGGAAAAACCGGTGAGATCATTCCACAAATCGTGGCTGCAGTGAAGGCCGGGATATGAATCGGAATGTCCCGGCATATTCAACTGAGTATTTAATAAAAAATCAACGCTATTAGTGCTGTTGAGTCGTATTTCGAGGATGGGTTTAAACCTTAGGGATCGTATAAAAATAACTTGGTATAGTCTATCTGCTAAGGTCCCGAAAAGACTGAATATTTTTCAGACAGAATGCCAAGTAATTTTTGAGCCGATCCTTATCCCGAAATCGGTAAGTTGGCGGATATGGTGATTCTCTCACATAACCCTTTAACCGCAGATCCTATGGCTATCCGTGACATTGAGGTGATGGAAACCATTAAAGAGGGGAAAACAATCTTTCGTTCATGAACAACTACTAATCATTGGAGAAATGATGAAGGCTGGAAAACTAGGTGTACTTATTGGGATTCTGTTCTTGATTGCTTCCTGTAACCAGGAAGGAGACCCGGTAACTGAATCAGCGATGGCTAAAAAACCAACTGCAACCACCCGAGCAGCGAATTTGAAGGTTGCAGAGTCGTTGCCGCTTGATGATCAACAGGATTTTATTGAGGCGAAGAAAGGCTTGATGGCCACTGACTCAAAGCTGGTGGTGAAAATGGCAGACGGTCGGGTGATTTGGGATCAGCCGGCCTACGAATTCATGCAGGGTAAGGCTCCCGATAGTGTGAACCCGAGTCTTTGGCGACAGGGCCGGTTGAACAATATCCATGGTCTTTTCAGGGTGACGGAGGGGATTTACCAACTGCGTGGATTCGATCTGGCAAATATGACTTTGATTGAGGGAAAGACAGGTTGGATCGTTATTGATCCGCTGACATCCAGAGAGACCGCAGCCAGGGCCTTTGAATTTGCCATGAAAAACCTTGGGGAAAAACCAATTACAGGACTTCTTTATACCCATAGCCATGTAGACCATTTCGGGGGGGTTACTGGTATTCTGACTCCGGAAAAAGCCGCTGCGGATAAGGTTCGGATCATTGCCCCGCGTGGATTTATGGAAGAATCATTGAGCGAAAATCTCGTCGCCGGTATTGTCATGGGACGACGATCACTCTACATGTATGGGCGGTTACTGCCCCGGAGTCCTACCGGTCATATAGGGTCAGGCCTCGGCAAGGCGCCGGCTTACGGAAGTATCAGCATCCTGGCGCCCACGGAGATCGTGGATAGGACGCTTCAGGAGAAGGTGATAGATGGTGTCCGCTTCGTCTTTCAACATGTTCCCGGATCGGAGGCCCCTGCTGAATTTACGTTTTATCTGCCTGAATACAAAGCTTTCTGTGGTGCGGAAATTGTGTCGCGGCACCTGCATAATATATACACCCTCAGGGGTGCCAAAGTGCGGGATGCTTTGAAATGGAGCAACTATATTGATGAAGCTATTGACCTGTTCGGTGAGACTGACATCTATTTCGCTTCCCATCACTGGCCGATCTGGGGAAAAAAGTCGGTGATGGCGTTCCTGAAAAAACAGCGGGACAGTTATAAATTTATCCATGATCAGACCATTCGCCTGGCCAACCAAGGCTTGACCCCCAGGGAGATATCAGAGGAAATTGCATTTCCGGAATCCCTGCGCACCAGTTTTTCAAACCGTGGGTATTATGGGAGTCTCAGCCACAATTCGAAGGCAGTGTATCAGCACTATTTTGGCTGGTATGATGGAAACCCTGCAAATCTTCATCCCCTGCCACCGGAATCATCAGCTGCGAAGTATATTGAGTACATGGGTGGGGCTGAAAAGGTGATGGTCAGAGCCCGGGAATCATTTGACAAGGGGGAATACCGCTGGGTGGCGGAGGTCTTGAATCACGTGGTATTTGCTGATCCGGGCAACAAGACCGCCAGAGAGCTTCTGGCGGTTACATACGAACAGCTTGGCTTTCAGGCTGAATCAGCGCCGTGGCGTGATGTCTACCTGACAGGCGCACTTGAGCTCAGGACGGGCAAAACCAGAAGCGGAGTCGATCTTAGAGCTGCGGTGGAGCTGTTGAGGCAGACTCCAATTTCCAATTTTCTGGATTCAATGGCTACAAGACTGAATGGACCTAAGGCCGAAGGGATGCGAGTTAAGGTTAATTTGATCTTCACTGACCTGAACGAGAGCTATCTGCTGGACCTGGAAAATTCGGTACTGCATCACCATAAAACCAGGCCGGATCCCCAGGCAAACGCTACGATTAAGCTGACCCGGGAGCTATACCTGAATCTGGCCATTGGGAAGATTGGGGTCACCGATCTGATCAGATCTGATGATGTTGAGTTCAAAGGTAGCAAACTGGACCTGATCCGATTTTTCGCTCTCTTTGAACAGCCCACTGGTGCGTTTAGTATTGTGCTGCCCTGATCGTGATCGACTCTATCTTTTGACGAGATTCTTGAAAATGAGTAGTAAAAACAAGATTCGATGTTCATGGTGTGCGGGCAATGACCTGTACACCGACTATCATGACAAAGAGTGGGGTGTTCCCGTTCACGATGATCGAAGGATCTTCGAGTTTCTGATTCTTGAGGGATTTCAGGCTGGGCTCAGCTGGTTAACCATCCTGAAAAAACGGGAGAATTTCCGTGAAGCCTTCGATCATTTTGATTGTCGGAAGATAGCCGAATACGATCAGATTAAAATAGATGCTTTGCTAATTAATGCCGGAATTATTCGTAACCGGTTGAAGGTTAATGCTGCTGTTTCCAATGCCAGGGCGTTTCTTGAAGTGCAGGCGGAATTCGGCAGCTTCGATCGCTACATCTGGGGATTTGTTGATGGGGAACCTGTCGTGAATGCGTGGCGTTCCATGAGCGCAGTCCCGACTACTTCCGACATATCTGATAAACTGAGCAAGGACCTGAAACAGAGAAAGTTCAAGTTTGTTGGATCCACCATCGTTTATGCTTATATGCAGGCAGCCGGCATGGTCAACGATCACCTGGTTGACTGTTTCAGGTATTCAGAGGTCGGGGTATGAAAGGATAATTCCCCTCTCTTCAGCTTCATCGGAATTCCAGTCATA
>JAOZRE010000005.1:0-822 GCA_029940215.1 bacterium
ATCCGACTGCCTGGATATCGCCATCAAAACACTGGGGATGCTGTTTGCAAAACTTAAAGGGCACCCCATCAGTATCGTGCTGTTCTCATCCTGTGCCGGTGTGCTGAACCAGGGCATTCCAGTGATCAGCCGGGGGTTGCCCTTACATCAGGAAATTCCCTGGCTTCCCAAAATGGTGGATGCCACGCGGAAGGGACTTTTCCTGGGCGGAACGACCTCCATCGGCAATGGTATTCTCCAGGGTAAAGCGGTCGCCCTAGGCATCGCCACAAAGATGAAGCCCTATAAACAGTGGGTTAAGGCCAATACCATCTCATGCCATTGCATATTGATTTCTGATAACCTGCACAATACACCACGTGACATCACCAAAGCGGATCGTGCGGGAAATTACCTTGTCGACAACCCTGACAATGTCATTGATCATGCCATTCGCTCCGGCTGCAGCATCCACAACCTGATCTGCTGTTCGCCAACCAGCGGTATTGACCGCGTGATATACAAGCTGCAGGTCATCCGCTATATCGAATTCCTCGTCAGCGACTATTTCAAGCTCGACGGCCCGGGGATGCCTGCGGCCAAGTTAATTGAAAAAGACCTGGTACTGACAGTGCTGAGCAACAAACCCAAAACCATCCTGTTCCAGTATCAAAACAACAAAGACAGTTTTACCCTGGTCAATACCTGGGCCAAATCACCTGCCCAGGACCAGCTAATGCACTCCATCGCGGGCTTTGTGGTATACCTGAGAAAGAAGCTCCATGAGAACCAGAGCGTGTTTGACGCCATCGATTTCATTGGTCGTGAATTTGATATAACACT
>JAOZRE010000005.1:832-40283 GCA_029940215.1 bacterium
TCCTCAACAGATCCTGGAAAACACCATCAACATGGATAAGGTCTATCGGATCTATGAACTGATTCATAAAGACAGCGAGGTTGTCCTCAAAGACCTGGATCTCAGCCTCATCGATGCCAGTCCACTACAAATATTCAACATCAGCCACTGCATTGCGGAAACCCAGCGCCGGATCATCCCCTTCTCCACAACACCGGTTATCATTAAAATGGAAAAGGAACTGGACCGACGAAAAAGCTACGACAACGAGCTGTACTTCGGCCTCAAAAACCTGGAACGAATGGACAGTGGGGCCGAAATGATCGTGAAACAGATAGAGTCCATGGCTTGAAGCAGATTCAAAGACACTATTTACAGAAACAGTGATATCAGATAAAGGAGGTTAAGAATGCATAATCATTACCTTACCACTATTTTCAAAAGACCCGGACATGTTTTTTAACCACCATTAAGGAGAACAACAATATGACACTGAAACCATGGCCAACACCCCATTGGCCGGAAGGGGTTCCACGAGAAGTCAGTGGCTACGAAAAACCTGTATTTTCCCTGTTGGATGAAACTGCTAAAAACTTTCCGAATAACGTCTATACCATTTTCAATGGTGGAAAACGAACCTTTGCCCAAGTCAAGGACACCGCTGACAGGATCGCCAATTTTCTGGCGTCCAAAGGGATCAAAAAAGGGGATCGGGTCGCCATTTTTCTGCCCAATCTTCCCCAGTATCCAGCCATCTATTTCGGGATACTCAAGGCAGGGGCCGTCTGTGTCACCTGCAATCCGATGTATACCGCCGACGAACTGAATTACCAACTAAATGACGCCGGGGCCAAAGCCGTGTTTGTGATGGACCATCCGGAATTTTACGCGACCAGTGTCAAGGCCATAAAAAATACTGATATCGAAACCGTTGTTGTCTGCAACATCAAATCATACCTGCCCGGCCTTCAGGCTTTTTTGGGCGGCCTGCTTGGGAAAATTCCCAAGGCGGATAAACATGAACCGGGACATTTAATGTTTGACGATGTCGTCGCTGCTGCCAAGCCCGAACCGCCTGATGTTCAGATCGACCCCGACGAAGACCTGGCCCTGATCATCTATACCGGCGGTACCACCGGCGTTCCCAAGGGTGCTGCCTTGAAACACTCCAGCTTTGTCCACAACGTAGATGCAGTATCCCAATGGATGAGCTTCCCCCATGAACCAGGGGCTCCTGCAGAATCTCTCAGGGGAGGTGGGTTCCACTGTTTCCTCGGGGTACTGCCATGGTACCACAGTTTTGGTATGACGGTGGTCATGCTGGCATCCTGCGCCACGGCCAGTCGGCTGATCTGTATCCCGGACCCCCGTGCCGGCAACCCCCCGTTTACCGGTGTGCTTGAAGCCGTCCAGAAATACAAGGCGACGCTGGTCATCGCTGTTCCAACCATCTATGTAGCCTTTACCAATCATCCCTTGCTGGATAAATATGACCTGACCTCGATGCTGGCCTGTGGATCCGGTGGAGCACCCATGCCTGTCACAGCGGCCAAGAAATTCGAGGAGAAAACCGGCGCTATTATCTTTGAAGGATATGGCCTCAGCGAAACCGCGCCCATCGCCAGCCTTAATCCCACCAGCCTCGAAAAACGGAAAATGGGATCCATCGGCTTTCCCATTCCCAGTACAGATATTAAAATTGTTGATCAGGACACCGGACTCAAAGAACTGCCACAGGGAGAAGATGGAGAAATTGCCATTTGCGGTCCCCAGGTCATGGTTGGTTACTGGAATCGCCCCGATGCCAATGAAGAGGTATTCCGGGAGATTGACGGCAGACGCTTTTTTCTGACCGGTGATATCGGCAACATCGATGAGGAAGGCTATATCACCATCACCGATCGCAAAAAGGACCTGATCCTGGTCGGCGGTTTCAACTGCTACCCCAGAGAAGTGGAAGAGGTACTCTACGGCCATGATTCAGTTGAAAACGCTGCTGTTGTCGGCATACCCGATTCAAAAAGCGGAGAATCGGTCAAGGCTTTTGTTCAGCTGGTACAAGGAAAGTCCGCCACCGAGCAGGAGCTGCTGGATTACTGTAAAGAAAGACTTGCCGGGTACAAACGACCGCGTTCCATCGAGTTCCGCGAGGAGTTGCCTGTTTCGGTTGTTGGAAAAGTCCTGCGCCGCGTGCTGCGTGATGAAGAGGCTAACAAATAACTGACCCCCTGAACCACCGGGTTCCGGGAGTTTATTAACTTGTGATGATCTTCCAGGACCCGGTCGGAACCTTTCTGCAGCGTTTATTTATTGTGTCATCCGATCGTTCATGATAAAGTTGCCCTGAAGCGACCCAAACGTAACAGTAAAATACAACGCACCTGACCAGACAGCATCTGCTTAACTCATACAGAGATCCGATGCCCAAAACCCCTGAAGAAAAACGACTGACAGCGCAAATCGAGGACCTGCAGCAGCAGCTCGCATCCAAGGCTGAACTCGTTGATACATTGAAGGATCAGCTAGAGGCCGAGGCAAAATTTATGGAGATGGTGCTGGCATCCAACAGTATTATCACAAAGTTCGATGCTAATTTTAATTTTCTGTTCATCAACCCTTACGCCCAGGAATTTTTCGGCTT
Source organism: bacterium (assembly GCA_029940215.1). Classification (GTDB taxonomy): domain Bacteria; phylum SAR324; class SAR324; order XYD2-FULL-50-16; family XYD2-FULL-50-16; genus JAHJRI01. The sequence continues at coordinate 3,453 of JAOZRE010000005.1, forward strand.
TTCAGAGAAAGAGCTGCTCGGAAAAAACGCTGTTGGCACGATCATCCCCTTCCAGGCAAGTTCAGGTGTCAATCTCCGTACAATGATCGCAGAGATGCTGAAAAATCCGGATGTCTATGTCGATAACGAAAATGAAAATATCTGCAAAAACGGAGACCGGGTTTTTGTCGCCTGGCGGAATAAGATCCTTAAAGATGAGCAAGGCGTCTTTTCCGGGCTGCTCAGTTTCGGCTACGACATCACCAAACGGAAACAGATAGAAAATGAGATACAGAAAAATCAGCAAAAACTACAGGAAGCACAGAAACTGGCCAAAGTAGGAAGCTGGGAATGGGACATAGCCAATGACCGGTTGACAGTCTCTGACCTGACAAAAGATGTTTTTCAACTTGACTCAAATGTTGGCATTCCTTCCGCAGTTCTGATGCAGAAAATCCATACCGATGACAAACCCGCCATTTTTGAAAGTAATCGGAAGGCGATTCAGACCGGGGAGACCCTGACCACCGAGTACCGAATTCTTCTCAAAGACGGCAGCGAAAAGTGGCTGAAATCGGAGAATGCCCCCTACAGTCCAAAACCGGACGGTTCACCTGGCATCGCCCGCGGCACGGTTCAGGATATCACTGCCCGAAAAAACCATGAAGCTGACCTCTATAAAGCAAAAGAAGAGGCAGAGGCCGCAACCGTTGCTAAAAGCGACTTCCTGGCCAACATGAGCCACGAAATTCGGACACCCATGAACGGTGTCATCGGCATGGTCGAAATGCTGCTTGACACCTCTCTCAACCCTGAGCAAAAAGACTATGCGGAGTCTGCTATTAGCAGCGCCAACTCCCTTCTCATGCTCATCAACGACATCCTCGATTTTTCAAAAATCGAGGCCGGAAAACTTGATATTGAAACCATCGATTTCGACCTCAGGGTTACCCTGGAGGATTTGAGCGAGATTATCTCCATCAAGGCCGGCCAAAAGGACCTTCGCTTCCTCCTCTTCATTGATAACTCGGTTCCCGTCAAGGTAAAGGGAGACCCGGGTCGACTGCGGCAAATCCTGATTAACCTGACAGGGAACGCCGTGAAGTTTACTGAAAAAGGGGAGGTCTCGATTCGAGTCACCCTTGATCAGGACAACGACGATACGGTCATGCTCCGCTTCGAAGTTAGCGACACCGGAATCGGGGTCTCGAAAGAACAGGCAGCAACCCTGTTTGAGTCCTTTACACAGGCGGACTCAACCATCAGCCGCAAGTATGGTGGCACTGGCCTTGGCCTTAGCATCTCCAGAAAACTGACAATGCTGATGGGTGGGGAAATCGGTCTGGATTCAACAGAAGGCAAGGGCTCTACCTTCTGGTTTACCATCAATCTGGAAAAACAGGATGGTGTCGTCAACGAGAATTACAACCTGGAGGAACTCGACAACCATAAAATCCTGGTGGCAGACAACAGTAAAATGAGCAGGCAGGTGTTTTCCGAATACCTCACCTCCTGGGGATTAACCACAAAAACGGTCGATACAGGAGAACAGGCACTCTCATGTCTGACGGCAGCCGCTGAAGAGGGAAATCCTTTCGATCTGCTGATTCTTGAAAAAAAACTACCTGACCTAGATGCTATATCCCTGGCCGAACAAATTGCCAAATCCCCAACCTTGAAAAACCTCGTCAGCGTTATCATTACCGCTTATGGAAAAAGAGGGGACGTCAATAAGTTGAAGCAGGCCGGATTCTCCGGCTTCCTGACAAAGCCCATTCGCAAACAAAACCTGCATGACATGCTGACCATCGTTCTGGGCCCCGACGTAAAGTGCAGGGATGCAGCAGAACGGCCCTTTACCACGCGGTATACCCTTGAAGAACTCAGGCAGAGACAGGCTGCGCCTTCAGACGAACCCATAAAGCCCACAAAGAAGTCCGCCCGGACATCACCCCTGCGAATTCTGCTGGTTGAAGATAACATCATGAACCAGAAAGTCGTGACCAAAATGCTTGAGAAATTGGGGTATGTCATCTCCATTGCCAACCATGGCGGAGAAGCTGTTGAAACCTTTCAGGAAGGGATGTTTGATGCCATCCTGATGGATATGCAGATGCCTGTTATGGATGGCATCGAAGCTACCCAGGAGATTCGGAAACAGGAAACATCCGGCGGCCACGTTCCCATTATTGCCTGTACCGCCCATGTTATGAAGGGTGACAAGGAGAACTGCATCGCCGCAGGGATGGACGACTACATTTCCAAGCCCATTAAAAAAAACGACCTGCTTGAAATCCTCGATCGACTCGCCGATTAGCACCCCGTCAGCCAGTCTGTAACAAGTCAGACTGAATCATCCCCGGAAGCCACGATGGGCGCGCATATCAATCAATCTGTCAGGTAAAGAGACGGCACATCAGCCGTTTGTGGAGGGGCAGGCAGGGTACCATAACCCTGCCTGATCAGGATTGGATATCAGGGATCAACCGATCGCAATCAGAGAATCCTCTGTCTGTACCGCATCGTCGACGGTCACAAAAATATCAGTAATTTTACCGCTCCAGGGAGCCTTGACCTCAGTCTCCATTTTCATCGCTTCCAAAATCAGCAGCGTCTGGTGCTCTTCAACCGTATCTCCGACCGCTGAATGAATTTTCAACACCTTCCCCGGCAGCTGAGCCTTGACGTGCTGCCCGCCACCCCCGGAGGGTTCACTTTTCATCTGACTCGGTGCGGACGCCACTGGAGCAGCGGCGGCCTGTGGTTGTGCCACCTGCTGTTGAACAGCTGTCACAATCGGGGCTGCCATAACAGCGCCCGGCTGATTGCTACCAACCGCGACATTATAGGATTTTCCGTTGACCGACACCGCATAGATATTGCTCTGGGTCGCCTGGTCCCGGAAGGCGGATGCCGTTACTTTAATCGGGGCCTCCTTTTTTTCCTTTTTGCGGACCAGTTGCCTCGAATTCCCCAATAGAAAATCCAACCCCTTGTTTTCGCAACTGGCGACAATGAAGATATTTTCATCGTTAACCGGCAGCTTGTTGTCCTCAAGAATCTTTGTCGCCTTCGGAACCCCCGGCTCCAGAAGGTCCAGGGGATCGCCTGTAAAGACCTCTTTTCCCAGCTGCTCCGAAGCCAGCTTGACAATCTCAGGATCCGGCGGCACCGGTGTTTTCCCAAAATAACCCAGCACCATCTGCCCATATGCTGGGTTGATCTTCTTCCACTTGCCCATGGTCACATTGAGGTAGGCCTGCTGAAAATAAAACTGGGAGACGGGTGTCACCGACGAACCAAAGCCACCCAGGCGAACCACTTCCGTCATCTCCTTGATCACCTGCGGATACAGGTGGAGGGTCTGTGTATCCCGCATCATCATGGTATTGGCCGTCAGAGCACCACCCGGCATGGGAGAGAGCACCACCTTCGGAGATACCATTTTCGCTTCCGGAGGATAAAAATAATCCTCCATGGCCTCCTCAAAAACCTCTTCAGCAATCAGAATCTTGTCAATATCCACATCCAGCGTATAATTTGTGTCGTTCAACGTCTGCATCATGGACAGAATATCGGGCTGGCCCGTTCCGCCACAAACAGGACTCTTGGCCAGATCAATGCCATCAGCACCCCCTTCGATAGCCGCCATATTCTGGGTTAACCCAAACCCAACCGTGTCATGGGTGTGAAACCAAAGAATCGTGTCTTCCGGACACATCTTACGGGCACCGGCAAAAGTATTTCGTATTTTTGTTGGATTGGCTGTCCCTGTGGCATCCTTAAAACAAATCGAATCAAACGGAATATCCGAATCCAGAATCGCCTTCAACCGCTCCAGGTAGAACTCTGTTGTGTGAGCTCCGACACAACCCGGGGGCAACTCCATGACGGTAATGACAATCTGATGGTGAAGCCCATGATTGGCAATGCATTCCCCCGAGTATTTCAGGTTCCGAATATCATTCAAGGCATCGAAATTACGGATGGTTGTCATCCCGTGCTTCTTGAACATTTTGGCATGAAGATCAATGATGTCCCGTGGCTGCTGGCTGAGGGCAACGACGTTAATCCCACGGGCCAGGGTCTGCAGATTGGCATCCGGACCTGTCGCTTCACGGAAACGGTCCATCATGTCAAATGCAGACTCATTGCAGTAAAAAAACAGGCTCTGAAAACGGGCACCACCACCTGCCTCAAGATGGGTTATTCCAGCATCAACTGTCGCTTCAATCGCAGGTAGAAAATCGTCCGTTAATACACGGGCACCAAAAACAGACTGAAAGCCGTCTCGAAAAGAGGTGTCCATGAATTTAATTACTTTCTTGCTCACTGAATCTCCTTGGATACGTTGCAGAAAACTGTTCCTGCCGATCGTATCATTCTGTTTGCTGCATACACAAAAAGCTCACGTCTGAAAGCTCGGACAGCAAATGGAACCTGTCTTTTGCTTTGTATCCGTCTTTTTCAGAGGTAAAGCATGAAGTTATTTACCACATAAATTCAAACTTCTTTGTTCTATTTCTCAAAACAGCCTATTTTTTTGATCTGAAAATGGCAGAAACCATGATGTCGCAAGAGAAGTGCCAACTTTTGCTAATATTATTAATCATCGTTTTTTCAATAGCTTATACCATATTTCTTAGCTTTAAACCACCTCTCTTAAAGATGATATTTATCATTCTTAAGATATTTCTCAAAAATACAAAAACCACACCAAACGTGCCTTTTTCACCAATAATCCTTCAAATTGACAACTCCCCATGCTTTTTGTAGCGTAATACAGAAAATGCACTGGAACTTCAGAAACCAACATCTACCCTGACCGACACAAACACTGTTGATCACCCGGGTGCATACTGCTTCGGCCCTCACAGCCATTTCGACATTCAACCGATCTTATTGACGATATTACAACAGGTTAACAGGCGATGACAACACAAACAGACATTCGATATCAAAAAGATTTTATTGTTTCCTGGTCCGAGTTACACAGAGACGCCAGGGCACTTGCCTGGCGACTGCTGGAAAGTGGTCCATGGAAAGGGGTAATCGCCATCACCCGTGGAGGGTTGGTACCTGCTGCCATCGTGGCCCGGGAACTTGATGTGAGGCTCGTCGATACCATCTGTGTCACCACTTATGACGAACAGTCACAGGGAGAGTCTGAAATTTTGAAAGGTTTCTGCGGTGAAGGAAATGGAGAGGGGTATCTGCTGATTGACGATCTGGTTGATACCGGAGCAACAGCCAAAATCGTAAAAGAACTGGTCCCGAACGCCCATTTTGCAACGGTTTACGCAAAGCCTGCCGGCAGGCCTTTGGTCGATACCTATATCACCGAAGTCAGCCAGGACACCTGGATTCGATTTCCGTGGGATATGGAGATGGGTTATTCGGAACCCATAGCCGTTCGCTAGCACATCTTAATAGAAAGAAATTGCAGGTCCGTATGAAGAAATGGATCACCATCATATTGCTGGCTGTTTTTCTGTCTCTGGTTGGTGTGAAAGTTTACCTGAAGATACTGGAGCAGGGGGGAGGTTATAAGCGCCGGCAAAAGAGGAAAACCAGTTGCAGTGGAACTGGCAAGGGTCAAGCGCATGACGATCAGGGACATTAGTGAATTTACCGGTTCACTGAAACCCAGAAACCGGTTTCTATTGGCTGCCAAAATCCCCGGCCGCCTGCAGCAACTGAAAGTCAATATTGGCGATAAGCTCACATACGGCCAGCTCGTCGCTGTACTGGATGATCACGAATACCAACAGCAGATGGAACAGGCCAGAGCCCTGCTCGAAGTGGCCAGAGCCAATTCCAGAGCCGCCTTTCAGTCAGTGACTATCTCGACCAGAGAGTTAAGCCGGGTTAAATCACTGAGAACCAGTAATATCAGTACGGTTTCAGAACTGGACACCGCCAGGGATTCCTTTTCCTTGAAAAAGGTGGCTTATGAGGTAGCCAAGGCCCAACTCGCCGAAAAAAAGGCCTCTTTCAAACTGGCCCAGATCCGCTTATCCTTTACCCGCATCCATGCCCAATGGCGAAACAAAAGGGCTCATCTCATCGTCGGTGAACGATTTGTAGATGAAGGCACCCTGCTCAGCATCAATACCCCCATCGTTTCACTGATCGATATATCGTCACTGGTAGCTGTGATTCACGTCACAGAAAGAGACTACTATAAACTGAAGGTTGGTCAGCCGGTCAACATCACAGCAGAAGCCATCAGGAACCGGACCATGAAGGGCCGGATTACCCGAATCGCCCCGGTGATCAAAGAGTCTTCGAGGGAAGCTACCGTGGAAATTGAGGTCAGCAATCCCGGTGAAATTTTAAAGCCCGGTCTTTTCATCCGGGCGGAAATTGAGTTTGCTGCACATCATAACGCTGTGGTCATTCCACAAAGCACCCTTGTGAAGCGAAATGGTGTGACCGGGGTTTTCAGAGCGGACCTGGCGGAAAATAAGGCCCGGTTTATCAGGATCAAGCAGGGTATCAGCAACAACGGACTAGTTGAGGTGCTGACCCCGAAGCTTTCCGGAGACGTAATCACCATTGGTCACCATCTACTGGAAGAGGGGTCAAAAATACTGGTTCCGAATCGAAAATCCAATAGTCGCCGGCATTCGGGTGGCAGTACGAAAACAGTCCCTGGCCAACACCGTGGATGTTGCCAGCGCAGTACTCTCCGAGCTTAAAAAAATAAACCGGGACTTACCGCATCTGAATATTATCCCCCTGGTCGACACCTCGGATTATATTCAGCGTTCCATCACCAATGTGGCGAGGATAGCAGGTTATGGCGGAATATTTGCGATACTGGTGCTCCTGTTTTTTCTGGGAAGCTTTCGCAGCACCGCCATTATTTCAACGGCCATTCCCATTTCCATGATTGCCACATTCATGTTCGTCTATTTTGCCGGCTTTACCATCAACATTATGAGCTTGGGAGGATTGGCCATCGGCGTGGGACTGATTGTCGATAACGCCATTGTGGTTTTGGAAAACATATTTCGGCTGAGAAAAGCCGGTGTTCCGTCCATTAAAGCTGTTATCATCGGCAGTGAACAGGTAACCTCTGCGATCATTGCCAGCACACTGACCACCCTTGTGATTTTCCTGCCACTGCTTTTTATCCGCGATATGGCAGGCATTATGTTCCGACAGTTGGCCCTTGTGATCAGTTTTGCTCTGCTGTCATCCCTGGTTGTCGCATTAATGCTGATCCCGGTACTGGCAGTCCGGAAGAAAACATAATCGTTGATCGTAAACGCGCTGCCGCCATGCGGCTGACTGTTTCAGATATCGCCAGCACCCTCCAGACCATACTGTCCGGAACATCCAGCGGTCAATATCGCGAGGGAGGCAAAGAGTTGATATCATGGTCAAGGTTAAAAATGCGGATTCACTGGATATTAAAGACCTGCTTGACCTGACTGTTGTCAACGCCCTCGGGGAACCGATTGTACTGAAGAATGTCGTCACCGTTCAGCAACGCAGAGCACCGGTTCAGATTCAGCGCAAAGATCAGGAGAGAGTGGTCACCTTGTCAATCAATACAACAGGCCGCGATATGGGCTCGGTCCTTTCTGACATACAGGAGAGTTTGTCGAGACTCGTATTACCACGGGATTTCAGCATTGTTTATACCGGAGATTATGAAGCCCAGCAGGAGGCCTTCCAGGAACTCCTGGTCAGCATGCAGCTGGCCATCGTCCTGGTGTACATGGTCCTGGCCAGCCACTACGAATCGGTGCGTGATCCACTGGTGGTTCTGTTTTCGGTACCCCTGGCAATCGTGGGTGTGACGCTGATGCTGTTCCTGACCGAAACAACATTCAATGTTCAATCCTATATCGGCTGCATCATGTTGGCGGGGATCGTGGTGAATAATGCTATCCTGTTAGTTAATCAGATAAACCTGATTCGATCCAGGACGAACGTCTCGGTGAACAAAGCGATTGTGATGGCAGGAAGACGGCGACTACGCCCGATTTTAATGACAGCCTGCACAACCATTCTGGGAATGCTGCCCATGTCACTTGGTCTGTTTGAAGGCGGCGAAACTCAGGCCGCCCTCGCCAGGGCGGTGATTGGAGGGCTGACAAGCTCGACATTGATCACCTTGGTTTTTGTTCCAGTTTTATACTCCCTGTTTGACATCTGGTTTCCCCGCAAAAAATTCAACCGAAACTGATTCTACTGTTTTTCTCCATGAAGAGGTATTATCCTTTAACCTATTTCCAAACCCCCTTTTTTTCTTTTAATTCAAATTATTTTGATCCACTATTAAAATTTTTGAATTATTGTCATAAATTTATTGACACCCCCGGGGTTTTGTATTCAAATTAATATGAAAAACACTTAGGGATCGTACAACAATTACCACAGAGGCGCGGAAACAGATCTCATGCTTAATTTTCATCCTTTTTTTTTGCCTTGAATGGTATGAGCGTTAAAGGGTTAAAAGGAGCATATTCACCGGCAATGCCAGCCAGTAAATAAGGCAATACAACGGGAGGCAATCGTCATGGGAAAATTGCAGATCACCAACCTGGAATGCAAAATTTGCGGCAAGACTTTCCTGCCTGATCAGGTGGACTATGTCTGCCCTGATCATGGAAATGAAGGTATTCTGGATGTTCAGTATGATTATGACGCTATCTGCCGACAGATCAGCCGTGAGTCCCTGAAACAAAACTTCGAAAATACGATCTGGCGCTACAAACCGATGTTGCCGGTTGACCCGGATTCGAGGGTTCCGCCACTGGCCGTGGGTTGGACCCCGCTGTATAATGCCGTCAACCTCTCTCAAAAGCTGGGCCTGAAGCAGATCTGGGTCAAGGATGATGGTCGACAGCCCACCGCCTCTTTTAAGGATCGTGCCAGCGCCATAGCCATCGTCAAGGGACAGGAGAAGGGGGCAAAAGTCATTACCACTGCCAGCACTGGCAATGCAGCAGCAGCTCTCAGCGGTTTATGCTCGGTCATGAACCAGAAGAATGTCATATTCGTCCCGGAAACAGCCCCGCAGGCCAAGGTAGCCCAGCTGCTCGCCTTCGGTTCCACCGTCATGCTGGTCAAGGGATCCTATGATCGTGCTTTTGATCTTTGTATGTTGGCAGCAACAGAGTATGGGTGGTACAATCGCAACACCGGTTTTAATCCATACATGACAGAAGGCAAGAAAACAGCCGCTTTCGAAATCTGCGAGCAGCTGAACTGGGAAGTCCCGGACCGCATTTTTGTCAGCGTCGGCGACGGCTGTATCATTGGTGGCATTCATAAGGGATTGAAAGACCTGATGGCCATGGGCTGGATAGAGCAGATCCCAAAATTGATCGGGGTCCAGGCAGAAGGCAGCAGTTTTCTCTATCAGGCCTGGAAGAACGACGAGGACGTCCTGACCAAGGCACCAGTAAAAGCTGAGACCCTGGCGGACAGCATCAGCGCCGGGTTGCCAAGAGACCGGTTGAAAGCCATGGCGGCCGTCAGAGAGACTGGAGGGGAATTTGTTCAGGTCTCCGATGCTGAAATCCTGGACGCCATGATCGGGCTCTCCAGGGGGGTCGGCGTATTTGCAGAACCTGCCGGTGCCGCAGCTTATGCAGGCCTGTTTAAGGCAGTGAATGAAGGTCATGTGGGCGCAGACGAGACCGTTGTGGTCATCAACACCGGAAACGGGCTGAAAGACATCCCGGCGGCCATGTCCGCTGTGGAGCAATCCGGTACGCAACCTTTCCGGGTGGAACCCGAATTGGAACCATTGAAAAAGATCGTATCAGGGTGGCCCTGAGTACTCTCAAACCATTAAAGTCAGTCACATCACATCGATTGCAAGGAGATAAAGATGATCGATTTAACCATATACCCGGAAGTATTGGAGAGGGCTATCGGTCGCGCCCGGGAAAAGAATATCATTGTCCCGACTTTTAAACAGCAGCGTGACCCCAGCCTGATACCCGATAAAGTCGTAGACAAGCTGAAACCGGTTGGCCTCTGGGATATTGACCCACTCAATTTGTTCCGTATTACCTGGCACAACGAGCCCCGGGAGAGTGGTGGTGCTTTTGGAGGTGTCAACTTTCTTGAGCTTCCAAAGGAGCTGACTGGTGTGGATGCACGGATTATTGCTTTGGTGGGGAAGTGGTTTCCCACCGGCGCCCACAAAGTTGGTGCCGCATTCGGTTGTCTGGTGCCTCGGCTGGTGACTGGCCAGTTTGACCCGACCACGCAGAAATCGGTCTGGCCCTCAACAGGGAACTATTGCCGGGGCGGGGCGTATGATGCCGCACTTCTGGCCTGCGACTCCATCGCCATCCTGCCCGAAGAAATGAGCAAGGAGCGATTCGAGTGGTTAAAAAATGTTGCTGGTGAGGTTATCCGCACGCCGGGTTCAGAGAGTAACGTCAAAGAAATTTTTGACAAATGCTGGGAACTGCGCAACTCCGGACAGGACCTGTGTATTTTTAATCAGTTCGACGAACTGGGGAACTACCTCTGGCATCACCAGATCACCGGCCCTGCCATGGAGGATGTTCTGCAGAAGGTCATGGGAACCTCAGACCAGTTCAGGGGACTTGTGTCAGCTACCGGATCAGGCGGGACAATTGCTGCAGGCGACTACCTGAAGAGCCAGTACCCGACCAGCAAGATTGTTGCCAGTGAGGCTCTGCAATGTCCGACTCTATTGAACAACGGATTCGGCGCCCATCGCATCGAGGGCATTGGAGACAAGCATGTGCCCTGGATTCACAACGCCAAGAACACCGATTTCGTCGTGGCGGTTGATGACGAAATTCCCATGAGCCTGATCCGACTTTTCAATGAGCCAAACGGCCGCGACCTGCTCAAAGCCAAAGGGGTTGACCCGAACCTGGTAGACAGCCTGGACCTGGTCGGTATATCCGGAGCATCCAACCTGGTCAGCGCCATCAAGTTTGCCAAATACTATGAAATGGGCAGCAACGATGTGGTGATGACGGTCCTGACAGATTCGATGGACCTTTATGGCAGCCGGCTGCAGGAACTGACAGATGAACGCGGAGAGTTCTCAAAGACAGATGCCGCCATAGCATATGAAAACAGGCTCCAGAGTCTGACCATCGACTACATGGAAGAGCTGAATTATTATGGTAAGAAACGCGTCCACAACCTTAAATACTACACCTGGGTGGAACAACAGGGCAAAACCTATGATGAGATTCAACAGCAGTGGTATAACGACAGCTACTGGACCGATATTGTGAGTCACCTGGATGAAATGGATGAACTGATTAACGAATTCAACGAAAGAACCGGGCTGTTAAAAGCCCTGTAACATGACGACACACATAACTGTCAGTGGCCGATCCACCAGGGGTATTGCGATTTAAAACACGCATGAAGCCATCCCTGGCGCTCATGTTGTGCCCCTAATTCACAAAGGAGAATAAATGTCTTTTGATTTCAGAACCATCCTGCAGAAAGCAGAAGGATACAAGCCCCAGATATCAAAGTTCCTGCGGGATATGATCGCCATTCCCAGCGAAAGCTGTAACGAGGAAAAAGTGATCCGGCGGATCAAGGAGGAGATGGAGGCTGTCGGGTTCGACCGTGTGGATATCGACCCCATGGGAAACGTCCTGGGTTACATCGGTAACGGCAGCCGCCTGGTTGCCATGGACGCCCATATCGATACAGTTGGTGTCGGAAATCCCGACAACTGGAACTACGACCCTTACAAGGGCTTTGAGGATGACGAGATCATTATCGGCCGGGGAGCCACTGACCAGGAAGGCGGTATGGCATCCATGGTCTACGCTGGCAAGATTATCAAGGATCTCAACCTCCAGAACGACACAACCCTGCTGGTGACGGGTACAGTACAGGAAGAGGACTGCGACGGCCTGTGCTGGCAGTACATTATTGAGGAAAGCGGCATTAAGCCCGAGTTCGTGGTCTCCACCGAGCCAACCTCCTGCCGGATTCACCGTGGTCAGCGGGGGCGCATGGAAATTCGTGTGGATGTGCAGGGCATCAGCTGCCACGGTTCTGCTCCGGAAAGGGGTGAGAACGCGATCTTCAAAATGGCACCGATTCTGTTGGAACTCCAGGAACTGCATAAAAACCTGATCACCGACGATTTCCTGGGCAAGGGATCATTGACCGTTTCCGAGATTTTCTACACCTCCCCTTCCCGCTGTGCGGTTGCCGACGGATGCAGCATCTCTATCGATCGACGGCTGACACAGGGTGAGAGCTGGGAATATGCCCTCGATCAGATCCGGGACCTGCCATCTGTCAAGCAGTTCAAGGGTGCGGTCTCCATGTATGATTATGACCGGCCGTCCTACACGGACCTGGTTTATCCGACACAAGCCTATTTTCCCGCCTGGGTGCTGGAAGAGGCGCACCCAGCCTGCCAGACGCTGGTGGAGTGCTATCGGGGACTGTTCAACGAAGAGCCGGTGGTCGATAAGTGGACCTTTTCCACCAACGGGGTTTCAATCATGGGGCGCTATGGAATTCCCTGTATCGGTTTTGGGCCGGGTCACGAAGACCAGGCACATGCCCCCAACGAGAAAACCTGGAAAAGCGAGTTAGTGAAGGCCGCAGCACTCTATGCTGCCATACCATCCATGTACCTGAAACAGGGCTAGGACTGTGTCAGTCGAAATCAGGGGACAGGTAATGCGCACATGTCCCCTGATTTCAGCTCAATTTCTTTCAATATTTCAATGTTGATATGACACCCGTGTTATCAGATTGTTGCAGGAGATGAAGGATGAAAGATTTCGCTGTCATCGCGATCGGCGGAAATTCCCTGATCCGCGATAAAAACAGGCGCCGAGTTGAAGATCAATATGAGGCAATCGTTGATACCTCCAAAAGCCTGGTAGATATTATTGAGGCAGGTTACCGCATCGTCGTCACCCATGGTAACGGTGCCCAGGTCGGCTTTATTCTGCGCCGTTCGGAAATTGCCTTTAAAAACGAAGGGCTGCATATCGTTCCCCTGGTCAGCTGCGTAGCAGACACCCAGGGCGCCATCGGCTACCAGATTCAGCAGGCGCTGAACAACGAGTTCAAATCCCGAGGGTTGAACCGGCAGGCAGTCACCATTGTCACGCAGGTCAAGGTTGATGCCAATGACCCAGCCTTCTCCACCCCCACCAAACCCATCGGCGCTTTCTATTCGGAAGAGGAGATGGCCATCCTCTCGAAATCCCATCCCGACTGGAATCTGGTTCAGGACTCCGGCAGAGGGTACCGACGCGTGGTTGCCTCTCCCAAACCGATTGAAATTGTCGAACACCGGGCCATTCAATCTCTGGTCGATGATGATTTCTGCGTGATTGCTGTGGGCGGAGGCGGAATACCGGTCATGGATGTCGGGGAATCCATGCTGAGGGGAATTGATGCCGTCATTGACAAGGATTATTCTGCAGCCATGCTGGCAAAGAACCTGAAGGCCGATACCCTGATCATCTCAACGGGAGTGAAAAATATCTGTCTCAACTACGGAACGCCGGAGGAAAAGCCTCTGACAAAAATGACCGTCTCCGAAACAAAAAAATACATCAATGAAGGACATTTCGCGGCTGGCAGCATGCTGCCCAAAATCAATGCCATTGTCAAGTTTCTGGAAGAGGGTGGGGAAAAAGCGATTATCTCTCAACCTCAGGATCTGAAACAGGCGCTTCGCGGCGAAACCGGTACATGGATTGTCAATGACTGAACCGACACGGGAAAAAGCCATAGAATTTACGCTGAACGGGGTCGAAACCACCTTCGAAGGTGATACAAACCGATCTCTACTGTCCTACCTTAGACAGGAACAACAGCTGACTTCTGTCAAAGACGGCTGTTCGGGACAGGGAGCCTGCGGGGCCTGTCTTGTCGAAGTGGATGGCAAAGCAACTCTCTCCTGCCGAACGGCAATGGAAAAAGTGGCGGGATCCCAGATCGTCACCATCGAGGGCTTTCCCCCTCAATTGAGGGAAACGCTCGGGAAGGCCTTTGTCGAAAAAGGAGCTGTCCAGTGCGGTTTCTGCACCCCCGGTTTTCTGGCTCGCACCCGCATCCTCCTGGAAAACAACCCTGACCCCAGCCGTGAGGAGATTGTGAAGGCGCTGAAGCCTCATATCTGCCGCTGCACCGGCTACGTCAAAATTGTCGATGCCATCCAGCTGGCTGCTGAGTTCCTGCGGGAAACACGACAGATTGTTTACCATGAGAAAAGCGGGTTGATCGGCAGAAGCCTGCCGAAGTACGACGCTTACCAGAAAGCCATCGGTCAGAGCGACTTCACCGCCGACCTGCGATTCGACGGAATGGTCTATGGAGCCTTGACATTCAGTGCTTACCCAAGAGCAAGGGTGGTTCGGATCGATACCTCAACTGCAGAAATTCTGCCCGGCGTTCTTCGCGTATTCACCAGCCGTGACATTCCCGGCGAACGAATTACCGGTCACATCAAAGATGACTGGCCCCTGATGATAGCAGAGGGTGAAATCACGCGGACCATTGCTGATGTTCTGGCCGGTGTGGTTGCCAAAACAGAGACAATCGCCCGCGAGGCTGCCAATCTGATAGAGATTGAATACGAAGAGCTGGAACCCCTGACGGATATGCTGGCGGCCGAGAAAAGCGAAATCCAGGTTCACAAACAGGGAAACCTCCTGAGCCTGGCGCGCTTTAACCATGGTGAGGAGATCGACGACGCGCTGGCAGCTTCTGCCCACGTGGTTTCCGCCACTTACGAAACCCAGCGGGTCGAGCACGGTTTTCTGGAAACCGAGGCTGCCGTCGCCAGACCCTGGGAGACAGATGGGATTCAGATTTATGTTCAGAGCCAGGGAATCTATGAGGATAACAGCTGTATTTCCAGAATCCTGGATCTGCCCCGGGAAAAGGTGGACGTCACACTCATCCCCTGCGGAGGCGCCTTCGGCGGAAAGGAGGACCTGACCGTCCAGGGACATGCAGCCCTCTTCGCTTACCACCTGAAATTACCGGTGCGCGTCCGGCTCAGCCGGGAAGAATCGCTGCGCATGCATCCCAAACGCCATCCCATGATCATGCAATACCGGCTCGGTTGCAATGAAAAAGGGCGTCTGACTGCCCTGCAGGCCGACATCACCGGAGACACAGGTGCTTACGCCTCTCTTGGAGAAGCGGTTCTGGGACGCTCTGCCAGTCACGCTGCCGGTGGTTACTATGTTCCCACTGTCGATATCACCGCAAAGGCTGTATACACCAACAATATACCCTGCGGCGCCATGCGCGGATTCGGAGTCAATCAGGTAACCTTCGCCATGGAAAGTGCAGTAGATGAGCTGTGCGAGATGGGTGGATTCGATCACTGGCAGTTTCGCTATGACAACGCCCTTGAAAACGGGCTGAAGACAACCTCCGGACAAACCCTGATCAGTGGCGTCGGGCTGAAGGAAACCCTGCTGGCCGTCAAAGACGATTTCAGGCAGGCAACATATGCTGGACTTGCCATCGGTATTAAAAACATCGGTTTCGGCAATGGCCTGGTAGACGAAAGCGATGTCAGGATCGATATCGAATCCCCCTCGCGAATTCTCCTGCACCACGGCTGGACCGAAATGGGGCAGGGCATTGACACCGTCGCCATCCAGATGTTCTGCGAAGCGGTCGGTATCGATAACCCGAACATTATCGAAATCAGGCGCAGCACAGCCGCGGGCATCATCGGTGGGACAACCACTGCCAGTCGCGGAACCTTTCTGCTGGGTAATGCCATCCTTGATGTCGCCGAAAAAATCAAGCAGGACCTGCAGCAATCCTCCCTGGAAGCACTCGCAGGTAAAACGTACTGGGGGCACTGGCGCTGCGACTGGACCAACGAGCCGGGGTCCGCAGAGGAGTCTGTCACACACGTGGCATACGGATACGCCTCCCAGGTGGTGATTCTTGACGACAATGGAAACGTTGCCAAGGTGGTAGCGGCCCATGATATAGGAAAAGCCATCAACCCGCAGCTCCTGGAAGGTCAGATCGAAGGCGGTGTCGTCATGGGCCTGGGATACGCATTCACCGAGGAATTGCCACTGGAAAGGGGACAACTCAAAATAACCCGTTATGGCAAGTTGGGCATTCCCCGTATCCAGCACGTACCGGAGATTGATGTTAAACTTGTGGAGGTGGCAGATCCTTATGGCCCCTACGGTGCTAAAGGGGTTGGTGAGATCGGATTGGTTCCGACAGCCGCTGCTGCAGCCAATGCCGTATTCCAGTTCGAGAAAAAGCGGTATTATCGCTTGCCCATTAGAAGAGGAAAACCATGACCATTTATTTGAAGGATGCCGTATTCATCGACTGGCAGACCCTCTCATTTCAACAGGGAAATTTTGCCGTTCCGCCGGGCGATGGCCAGGTTGTATCCCGAATAGACCAGCTTCCACCTGAACCGGCCCCCCATTCAGGGGACGCCATTCTTAACTGTAAGGGCAAACTGGTCACCCGATCGTTCGGATGCGGCCATCACCATATCTATTCCACACTCGCTCGCGGTATGCCGGCCCCGGCTAAGACACCCGAAAACTTTCAGGAAATTCTTCAATATGTCTGGTGGCACCTGGACAAAAACCTGGACCTGGAAATGATTCGGGCCAGCGCCCTGGCGTCGGCTCTATACTGCGCCAAAAACGGGGTCACCTTTGTCATCGATCACCATGCCTCTCCTTTTGCCATCGAAAACTCGCTGGCAACCATACGGGACGCCTTCGAACTGGTAGGCATTTCCCACCTGCTCTGTTATGAAATGACGGACCGGGACGGTAAAGCCGTCCGGGAAAAGGGACTGGCCGAAACAGAAGCCTACCTGGCAGACGGAAACCAGGGACTGGTCGGGCTTCATGCCTCGTTCACCGCAGGCGATGAACTGCTGACCAAGGCAGCAAGCCTGATTGAACGATTTGATACGGGTATTCATGTGCATGTGGCGGAGGACATTTCCGATCAGGAGCACTGCCTGCAAACTTATGGAAAACGGGTTATCCATCGCCTGCATGAAACCGGCGTCCTGAATCGATCCCGAACCCTGCTTGCTCACTGCCTGCACCTGGACAAAGAGGAGCGGGAGATTCTGTCAGACTCCCGGGCCTGGGTCGCCCAGAGTATGGAAAGCAATCTCAACAACAACGTGGGAACGACCGATTACCGGGACTATGGGGGCCGAATTCTGCTGGGAACCGACGGGATGCACTCGGATATGCTCCGCAGTGCCAAGGCCGCCTTTTTTGTAGGGCAGGGAACAGAGGCCATGGACTTTTCAAATATTTACCAGCGGTTTCGCAATGTCCACCATTACCTCTCCTCAAACAGTTTCAAAGGAGATGGAGAAAACAACCTGGTGGTACTGGACTACAACCCGCCAACAGAAATCAACCCGGACAACTTTCTGGGCCATTTTGTGTTTGGCATTGAATCCACACACGTTGAAAGCGTCATCGCCAACGGTCAGCTGATTGTCAAAGAGCGACAGCTGCAGACCATGGACGAAGACGAAATTCTGGAATTTGCCAGAGAGATGGGGGCAGCACTCTGGCAGAAGTTGGGTTGACCTGTTTCGAAAAATTTTCAGCTCATCCATCACAACTTCAGGTGTGGTGGCTATTATCATGACAATCGTCCTGCCGAAAAGTATGGATCAGGAATAATCTAGCAAGGAACACAATGGACAAAACTGGCATATTGGAACGCATCAGGCATCTTTCAACCCGCAAAACCGAAAAGATGTACCTGAACGACTTTCTACTCACCTGGAACAAGACCCATGACGAGCTTCAGGCAGTCTTCGATGTCGCTGAAATCCTCAGGGGTATGCGCGATAACAATATCTCTCCCAGGGTTTTCGACTCCGGGCTGGGAATTTCAATTTTTCGCGATAACTCCACCAGAACCCGCTTTAGCTTCGCCTCAGCCTGTAACATGCTGGGACTGGAGGTGCAGGATCTGGATGAGGAAAAATCTCAGATCGCCCATGGTGAAACCGTCAGGGAAACAGCCAATATGGTCTCCTTTATGGCGGATATCATCGGGATTCGAGACGATATGTACCTGGGCGCTGGCCACACGTACATGAAAGAGGTTTCACAATCCGTCTCCCAGGGATACCAGGAAGGTGTTCTCAGCCAGCGGCCCACCCTGGTCAACCTGCAATGTGACATCGATCATCCAACCCAGAGCATGAGTGACGCCCTGCACCTGATCAACACCTTCGGCGGCCTCGAAAATCTCAGGGGAAAGAAAATCGCCATGACCTGGGCCTACTCTCCCTCTTACGGCAAACCTCTTTCGGTCCCGCAGGGTGTCATCGGCCTGATGACTCGATTTGGTATGGATGTCTCCTTCGCCTACCCGAAAGGATATAACGTGATGTCAGAGGTTGAAGAGATCGCCAGGAAAAACTGCCGGACCGGTGGTGGCAGCTTCACACAGGTAGACTCCATGGCCGAAGCATTCAAGGATGCTGACATTGTTTATCCAAAAAGCTGGGCACCATACAAGGTGATGGAACAACGAACACAACTTCTGAAGAAGGGCGATCAGAAAGGCCTGCTAAAGCTTGAAGCCAGCTGCCTGAAGAACAACAAGAAGTTCGTTAAATGGGAATGCACCGAAAAGCTGATGGAAACAACCCGTGAGGGTAACGCGCTGTACATGCACTGCCTGCCAGCCGACATCACCGGTGTCAGCTGCAAGCAGGGTGAAGTGGCCGCCTCAGTTTTTGATCGCTATCGCGTTCCGCAGTATGTGCAGGCCAGCTACAAGCCATACGTAATTGCAGCGATGATGTTCCTGAGCCGGTTCCGGAATCCGGCTGACCAGCTCATGGCCATCATGGACCGGGATCAGCCCCGCGTCGGCGCATAACACTTAACCCACATCGATATGAGTGATAAATTCACCGGCTGTGATATTGAAACCCTTGCTCGCTGGATATTGGCAGAGGAGCAGGGCGGCTACATTTTCGGTATCCACCGGGACCTTTTCTTTCGGCCGAAAGCGTCAGACCCGTTTCGCATGACTCGATACGGGCAGGTGCTGGAGACCCCGATCGGCGTGGCTGCCGGACCGCACTCTCAGCTCTCCCAGAATATCATCGCCGCCTGGTTGACCGGCGCACGGTACATGGAATTGAAAACCGTACAGGTGCTGGACGAGCTGGAAGTGACCAAGCCCTGCATCGATATGCGTGACGAAGGGTATAATTGCGAGTGGTCCCAGGAACTGAAACTGGAGGAGTCCTTTCAGGAGTACCTGAACGCCTGGGTCATGCTGCATCTGCTCAGGCACCACCTCTTCGGCGACATGGGTCAGGATCGGGGATTTATCTTCAATATGAGTGTGGGTTACAACCTGGAGGGAATCCTCAATCCCTCCGTTCAGCGCTTCCTGGACAAAATGGCAGATTGCGAACCGGAGAAAGATGATGCGGTTCGTCGTCTGGCCGATATTTATCCGCAAATCAACGACCTGGATATTCCCGGCAGCCTATCGGATAACATTACCATCTCCACCATGCACGGTTGTCCTCCGGACGAAATCGAGAAAATCGGACGTTATTTCATAGAAGAACGCGGGCTTAACACCACCATCAAGCTCAATCCCACCCTGCTGGGACAGGAGAGGCTGAGGGAGATACTCAACCACCGCCTGGGCTTTGATATTGTCGTTCCGGACGAAGCATTTGCACACGACCTGAAATATGAAGCGGGTGTTCAATTGATCAAAAACCTGCGCCAGGCTGCAGAGAGTGCCGAGGTCGAATTCGGCATCAAACTGACCAATACCCTGGAGACGGAAAACAACACCCGGGACCTGCCGGAACACGAGAAAATGGTTTACATGAGCGGAAGGGCCCTGCACGCGATCAGCGTTAACGTGGCCGCCCGTCTGCAACAGGAGTTCAATGGGGAACTGGATGTCTCCTTTTCTGCTGGCGTCGACTTCCGGAACGTACCTGATGTGCTTTCTTGCGGCATGGTTCCCATCACTGTCTGCAGCGACATTCTCAAACCAGGGGGCTACGGCCGCCTGCACCAGTATCTGGATGATCTGTCCAGCCTTTTCCAGTCGACCGGCAGCCGGTCCATTGATAAATTCATTTTGGCAACCGCAGGTAATTCCGGAAACAGGGAGGAGGCAGCTCTCAGGAATCTGGTTGACTACGCGGACAGGGTAGTTGATAACAAAGCCTACCACCAGTCCACTTTTCCCTATGACTCCATCAAGACAGACCGGGAGCTGACACCGTTTGACTGCACGGCCGCCCCCTGTATCCTGAATTGCCCGACAGGGCAGGCAATCCCGGATTACATGAGACATACGGCGTCCGGCGATGATCTGGAAGCCTTCAAGGTCATCATGGAAACCAACCCCTTTCCCAATGTTCAGGGAAAGGTATGCCATGCCCCCTGCCGGCACAAGTGTACCCGCCTCAATCTGGACCAGCCACTAGCTATTCGTGAGATCAAGCGCTTTGTTGCAGACCGGAATAGTCCTGCCAGACTGTCGGCCGCACCCAACCATAAAGGGAGCGTAGCCATCATTGGCGGCGGACCTTCCGGGCTTTCCTGTGCTTATTTCCTGGCACTTGCAGGCTATGCTGTCGACATCTATGAAGCCCGTCCCTTTGCCGGTGGGCTGGCAGGAGACGCCATTCCTGAATTCCGGCTGGACCCGGCAAGTCTGCAGGCGGATATCGATGCCATTCTCGCCCTTGGGGTTCGGTTACATACCGGTGTGACAATCGACCGGGACCGATTCCTGGAGCTGCACCAATCCGTGGACGCCATCTATATTGCGGTGGGAGCGCAAAAACCGCTTCCGTTGGGAATTCCCGGCGAGGATGCAGAAGGCGTGATCGATCAGCTGACCTTTCTCAGCCAGGTCCGCCAGGGATCACCATCCGAGTTGGGACAAAGCGTCGCTGTGATCGGTGCCGGAAACGCTGCCATGGATGCCGCCCGGACAGCCAAACGCCTTATCGGCAGTCAGGGGGAGGTAACCATTCTCTACCGTCGAACCCGCAGGGAGATGCCGGCGGAAGAGGAGGAGATTCATGCAGCAGAAACCGAGGGTATCCAGGTAGTGGAACTGGTCGCTCCGGAGACAATAATCACGGAAGCGGGAAAAGTCTCAGCCGTTGAGTGTGCCCGCATGAAACTGGGTGAACCCGATGACAGTGGACGCCGCAGACCGGTAAAGGTAGAGGGAGAAACCATTCGCTATTCAGTCAGCCAGGTTATCCCGGCCATCGGCCAGAAAGTGGTGCTGAACTTTTTCCCTGATGAGCAGCTGGATATTAACCCGCAAACAAACCTGACACAGATGGAACGGGTTTTTGCGGGAGGGGATGCTGTTCGTGGTGCATCCACTCTTATCGAAGCAATTGGTGACGGTAGACGCATCGCCGAAAACATCATAAAATATAGATCTGGTAATGAAAAACCCGGCGACTTCAGGGAAAAGCAGGAAACGGGATTTGCAGCCTACCAGAAAAAACTGGCCCACAGGGAATTTGGAATTTCAGAAGAAATGTTGCTGAACACTGCTGCAAGCAGTTTTGAGTTGTCAACACGCACTCTGGACGAGTCGGATACCCGTTCAGAGGCGAAGCGTTGTCTCTCCTGTGACCTGTTCTGCGCCGTTTGTACAACGGTCTGTCCCAACCGGGCCAATGTCTTTTACCGAACAGATGAGATGACGATCCCGCTGCAGGTGATCGAAATACTGGACGGAAATTTCGAGGTTGAGACGGTTGGACAGTTGAAAATTGAAGAGGCCATGCAGATTCTGAACATTGGTGACTACTGCAACGAATGCGGAAACTGCACCACCTTCTGCCCGACCAGCGGGGCCCCTTTCCAGGATAAACCCCGGTTTTGTATATCACGGGATGCCTTTGAAAAGGAACAGAACGCGTACTATCTCAAGGGGGATATCCTCATTGCGAGACAGGATGGTGTCCCGTCCGTGTTAAAACTGGAAGGTGGAAAACTGGAGTATGCCACCTCGCAGGCCCGGGTGACCCTGAATCCCAAAGACCTGGCAGTCGAGCAAATCCGACCGAATTCAGGGAGGGTCACGCAAATCGACCTGAGCCAGGCTGCTGAAATGGCTGTTCTGTTAAAATCCCTGCGAGGATTTTATCTCTTTGAATCGTAAATGGAAACAAGACATTTGATGATAAACCAATCTCTGAACCAGTTAAACATCCTCATCAAGGGAGCCGGTGAAATGGCGACCGGCATTGCCTGCCGGCTGTACCGATCGAACCTCCGCCGGATTGTTCTGGCAGAAACGGATCATCCGCTGGCCGTAAGGCGGGCAGTCTCCTTCTGTGAAGCCGTGCACGACAGGCAGACAATAGTCGAGGGAATTACAGCCCTGCGGACATCAACACCAGATGAGATAGAGTTGGCCTGGCAACAGCAGGCTGCCGCCGTCATCGTTGATCCCGACTGGCAGATCAGATCACAGATCCATTTTGATGTCATCATCGATGCCATTCTGGCCAAAAAAAACCTGGGGACGAACCTGAGCGAAGCCCGCCTGGTCATCGGCATGGGTCCAGGATTTACAGCCGGGGTTGATGTGCACCGGGTCATCGAAACCAATCGAGGTCACGATGTGGGACGGGTGATCGAGACCGGAACAGCGGAAGCCAATACCGGCATTCCTGGAGAGATCGGTGGATACACCTCGCAACGGGTGCTCAGAGCACCCTGTGGTGGTCAGTTTGAGTCTGAGCGGCGCATCGGAGAGTCGATCAAGTCCGGCGAGGCCATCGGATCAGTTGGCGGGACAGTTGTCCCAGCGGTCATTGATGGCGTCATCAGGGGGTTGATCCGCCCCGGTTCGACGGTTCCAAAGGGAATGAAGATCGGGGATGTCGATCCGAGAGGTATCAGCAGCTACTGTTTTTCCATTTCGGACAAGGCCCGCTCTCTGGGAGGTGCTGTTTTAGAAGCAATACTCAGTGAGTATAACAGATAACTAGAGCATTGAATCCCGTGTCTGTTTTAAACCCGCTACAATTGCGGATATGTTTCAAGATGATCTATAACTCAATTCGTTGAAATCCCGAACTCGCTATCGCTCAAACAGGCGGGATTTCGGGCGCTCATTTTCGTTAAGATCATCTACGAAACGCCTCCAAGCAATTGCATCGGCTTCATAACAGACACTCTATATTTTTTAAAATTCTCAACTATTTCTGAGTCACATTATGGCAATTGGTCAACCTGCAAACCGCGTCGACGCTGTGGCGAAAGTCACCGGACGGGCCCGATACACAGACGATTTTTACAGACCCGATATGCTGATAGCGAAATACTTCCGAAGCACCATCGCTCACGGACGGGTGATCTCCATCGATGTCAGCAAAGCAAAAGCCCTGAATGGAGTCGAGGCGGTATTTACTTACGAGGATGTGCCAAAGATCAAATATGCAACAGCCGGGCACCCATACGCATTGGATCGTTCCAGGGCAGACGTTGCAGACACGCTGTTGCTGGATCGACAGATTCGCTACATGGGCGATGAAATTGCTATAGTGGTCGCTGTGGATGATTTAACCGCATCAGAGGCGCTGGAACTGATTGAGGTCGAGTATGAGAGCTACTCCCCATTAATTAGTCCAGAGCAGGTCCTGTCAAAGGGGGCCCGGGAAATCCACCCGGGGCAGTCCAATGTCATAGGCGAACACCAGTTTGAATGCGGAGACCTGGAACAGGGATTCAGCCAGGCAGAAGTGGTCCACGAAGGGCAGTACGAAACCCATATGCTGCAGCACGTCCATATCGAGAATCACACAGCCTTCGCCTATATGAACGATCTCGAGCATATTGTCATTATCTCATCTACACAGATTCCGCATATTGCGCGACGGATTGTCGGCGAGGCACTGGATATTCCCTGGGGGCGGGTGCGCGTCGTCAAACCCTATATTGGCGGCGGGTTCGGTGCCAAACAGGACGTGATTCTGGAACCCATCCTCGCATTCCTGACGATGCAACTTGACGGTCGCCCGGTAAAGATCAGCATGACCCGCGAGGAATGTATGCTCTGTACCCGAAATAGACACCCGATGACCGCCACAGTCAAAATAGGGACCCTGAAAGATGGCACCATGGTCGCAAGACACATGGATACCCTGTTTTCGACGGGTGCCTATGCATCACACGGACATTCCATTGCCGCTGCATCGGGCAGCAAGAACACCCTGTTGTACCCCCGAACGGCCATCGGCTACCACGCTCGAACGATATACAATAATATACCCATTGCCGGAGCCATGAGGGCTTACGGGTCACCGCAGGTGGTATTCGCCCTTGAATCTGCCGTGGATGACACCGCCAGAAAAATCGGCATCGACCCGGTCGAATTCAGAATCCAAAACGGTGCCCGACAGAACGATCTTAACCCGTTAAACCAGAAACCCATCCAGAGTTGTGGTCTGGTAGAGTGCCTTGAAAAAGGGCGGGAGTTGATCGGATGGCAGGAAAAAATGTCTCAAAGGAGACAGCAGACCGGCAATATCCGAAAAGGGCTGGGCGTCGCCTGCTTCAGCTATGGAACAGGGACCTACCCGATGAACGTCGAAATTGCCGGCGCCCGCATCATCCTGAACCAGGACGGATCGGTTCATGTCCAGACCGGGGCCACCGAAATCGGACAGGGTTCCGACACCGTTGTGGCGCAAATGGTCTCCCAGACGATGGGACTGCCCATGGAAAACATCCACATCGTCTCCACCCAGGACACCGATGTGACCCCATTTGACCCGGGAGCTTACGCCTCACGACAGGCGTACATTGTTGGAAACGCTGTTTACAAGGCCGCATCAGAGCTCAGGGAGAAAATCCTGACCTATGCAGCAGAAATGACCGACAAGTCTGTATCCGATCTCGAGATCGAGGGTCGGAACATTGTTCTGGTCGACCAACCCGGTAAAGCGATCATTTCCCTGATCGACCTGGCATTGGACACATACTACCACACCGATCGAGGTGGACAACTGACAGCGGACGTTTCACATAAAACCCTGGCCAATCCGGCGACTTTCGGCTGCACCTTCGTGGACATCACCGTGGATATCTCGCTCTGCCGTATCCGCATCAATGAGATATTCAATGTTCATGATTCCGGAGTGATTCTGAACCACAGCACTGCCAAAGGGCAGGTGGAGGGCGGCATGGCGATGGGTATCGGAGCAGCCCTTTCGGAGCAGGTTCTGATAGACCCCGAGAGCGGAAAGGTTAATAACAACAACATGCTTGATTACAAGGTTCCGACGATGATCGATCTGCCGGACATTGGGTGTGCGTTCGTTGAAACGGTCGAGCCAACATCCGCATACGGTAACAAATCCCTGGGAGAGCCACCGGTGATCAGCCCACCGCCAGCCATTCGCAACGCACTACTCGATGCCACCGGCGTGGCAATCAATGAAATTCCATTGGCACCCCAGGTCCTGTTTCGTCATTTTAAACAAGCCGGCCTGATTTAACCATTAAGGAGAAATTAACCCGATGTTTCCCTTGCAACGATACGAAAAGGCAGATTCCGTCCAGGACGCGATTCGCCTGTTGTCCGACAACCCGGAAGCCAAAGTGATTTCCGGCGGTACAGACGTCCTGATCCGACTGCGGGATGGGAAGAAGGCCTACAATCAACTGGTCGACATTCACGACCTGGATGAATTGAAAATCTGCGACATCACTGCTGACGGTACCATTCGAATTGGAGCCGGCATCAGCTTTTCAGAGGTGATCGCGTCCGATATCATTGAGAAGCACCTGCCCCATCTTCATAAAGCAGCCGAAACCGTTGGCGGTCCCCAGATTCGCAATATTGCCACCATCGGTGGTAACATCTGCAACGGCGTCACCAGCGCCGACAGTGCATCACCCCTCCTGGCTTCAAATGCCAGGCTGATAATCCAGGGACCGGCTGGAAAACGGGAGGTAGCCCTGTCTGAGTTCTATCTGGGTCCAGGAAAAGTCGCGCTTGACCAGAACGAGATACTGATCGCTTTTACCATCTCAAAACAGGACTATAGTGGTTACAGCGGGGACTATTTCAAGTACGCCATGAGAGAAGCGATGGATATCGCCACCATCGGTTGTGCAGCCGCCTGCCTTATTGATGGGAACCAGCTTGTGGACCTTAGGCTGGCATTCGGTGTGGCAGCGCCGACACCGATCCGCTGTAAGCAGGCTGAAGAGGCCGCGTGTGGCGAGATCATCAACGAAGCGCTGCTGACAAAAATTGGAGACGCCCTGGCAGAGGATGTCAACCCCCGCACATCATGGAGAGCCTCAAGGGAGTTTCGTCTTCATATTATCAGGGAACTGGCAGAACGCGTCATTAAAAACGCCATCGAAAACGCAGGAGGGACCCTAACGTGAACCAAAACATCACACTGACCGTCAATGGTCGCGAAAAAACCCTGAATATCGATGTCCGCTCATCCCTGCTGGAAGTGCTCAGGGATCAACTCGGACTCACCAGCATCAAACAGGGATGCGGTGTCGGCGAATGTGGCGCCTGCACCGTTATCATCGATGACGACATTATCGATTCATGTATCTATCTGGCGGTTTGGGCTGATGGCAAATCGGTCCGCACCCTGGAAGGTGAAAGTAAAAACGCGGTGCTGTCAACAGTTCAGAAAGGGTATGTCGATGAAGGAGCTGTGCAATGCGGATTCTGCACCCCGGGGCTGATCATGACCACCACCTCATTTGTCGAAAAAAACCGGGGAAAAGAGATTTCCCACGAAGAAATACGGAAAGCTCATGCTGGTAACACCTGCCGCTGCACCGGTTACCAGACCATATTAACCGTGGCGGGAAAATGCCTCGAACCCGGCAAGGAGCCTGACGAATAATGGATGAACGAAATAGTATTTTCCGCACGCTGGAGCAGCTGGCGGACACCATGACAGCCACTTTTGGCGATAACTGCGAGGTGGTGATACACGACCTGAGCAACATCACCGCGTCTCTGGTCTATATCACCGGCAATGTGACCCACCGGAAGATCGGCTCTCCGACAACCGATACGATCATTAAGGAACTGGTCGAGCATGGCAGCGCTGTCCGGGATAAGGTTGGATTTAAAACCATCACCGATGACGGCCGGGAATTGAAGTCCTCATCCAGTTTTATTCGCGACAGCAAAGGAGAGGTGATCGCTGCCTTCTGTGTCAATTTCGATGTAACCGACTACCTGAACGCCATCCAGGCAATGAGCCTGTTTGCCGGTATCAAGAAGCAGGGAGAGACCCGGAAAATATCAGAGGAGTTTGCCTTTTCCGTGGATAACACCATTGATACCCTGTTCGAACAGGCTGTGGAATCCATTGGAAAACGGCCGGCAACCATGTCCATGGAGGAGAAAATTCAACTGGTTAAAATTCTGGAAGAGAACGGGGTATTCCAGATCAAAGGGGTCATCAACCAGGTGGCGCTGCTTCTCGGGGTCTCCAATTTCACCGTTTACAACTACCTGAAAAGAATTCGCGCCGCCAACAGCATCCCAGTAGCCAATGTCGTAAGATGAGGTGTTGAGTCGCCTTTCTCTTAAATATACTATTCAACACTTCATATGAACTCAGACAGCTCTGACCTGCAGGCGTTTAAAGGATCGATCCTGTTTTTTACCGATGACCCGGACCAGCTGGATGCGGAACAGGCGGTAAGATACTACGAAAAGGGCTTGCTGCTGGTTGAAGACGGGATTGTCAAAGCGGTAGAGAACTTCGATGAATTGAGTCCAACACTTCCACCGGATACCGAGGTAACCGACTACAGCGGTCAACTAATCATTCCCGGTTTTGTGGATACCCACATCCACTACCCCCAGACGGATATTGTCGCGTCTTATGGGAAACAGCTGCTGGATTGGCTGGAAAACTATGCCTTTCCGAGGGAGGGAATGTTCAGTGACCTCACCTATGCAGAGGAGGTTGCCGAATTTTTCCTTCAGGAGCTAGCCAGAAACGGCACCACCACCGCACAGGTAATGTCCACTGTTCATGAGCATGCTGCTGACATCCTGTTGCAGAAATCCCTGGAAAAAAATCTGCGGATGATCACCGGCAAAACCCTGATGAACTGTAACGCCCCGGAATACCTGTTGGACGGTCCATCTATGGGGTTTGATTCATCCCTGAAACTGGCGGAAAAATGGCACGGTACAGGCCGACTTTCGTACGCCGTCACACCCCGGTTTGCAGTGACCTCCACAGAATCACAGCTGGAGAAAGCAGCCGAGTTGTTTCACTCCCGCCAGGGACTCTATCTGCACACGCACCTCTCTGAGAATCTGAATGAAATTGAGATGATCCGGACCCTCTTCCCCTGGAGCAACGATTACCTGGATGTATATGAACGGTTTGGGCTGGTGGGGCCCCGAGCAACCTTTGCCCACGCCATCCACCTCTCCGACAGCGAAATTGACCGACTGGCGATCTCCGGATCTTCAATCTCGTTCTGTCCAACATCCAACCTGTTTATCGGGAGCGGACTGTTTAATCTGGAGAGAGTGACAGCGGCCGGTATCCCGGTTGGCATGGCCACAGATATTGGGGGTGGGACAAGCTTTTCCATGTTGAAGACACTGGCGGAGGCATACAAGGTGCTGCAACTTCAGGGGCAGAGTCTTTCAGCACTGAAGGCATTTTATCTGGCAACATTGGGAGGAGCCAGGGCCCTGGGACTGGCAGATCAGATCGGATCATTTTTACCCGGCCGCGAGGCCGATTTCACCGTCTTGAATGTCAACGCCACCCCCCTGATCGAAAGACGGATAGCCGTGACACAGACACTTGAGGAGCGGTTGTTCGTACTAATGATGCTGGGAGACGACCGATCCATCACCCAAACCTATATTATGGGTAAAGCCGCCTGACACGGGCCGGTTCAGGACGATTCAATCAGGCCTTAACCATTGGCAGGCTGATCATATAGTCCTTCAATGTCTTCAGCATCTCTCTGGCCATATCGGGCGTTTCGTCAATGAGATTGTTCAGCTGGAATGGATCATCACGTCGATCATACAGATCATCCTTGTAGGGCGTTTCAGCAGCGGTCCCCGGAGCACAGGTCCAGATCTCCATGTCTTCCTTCATACTGGAAAGGCCCACCGTAGCACTCATCTTCCCCTGATCCGCATTCTCCTTGGAATCCAACCAGTGAATATAGGACCAGTCCTTGGCGACGATACTCCAGGAAAAATTGAAATAACCAGTAATAATAAAGTCCTTGATGGAATCCACCTCACCGCGCATCAAAGGTAACAGACTTTTTCCCTGCATGGGCAGGTAGTCCGGGTTGGGGTTAAGCAGGGTTACGATATTGTTGACCGAGATTGTGCGCTCGTTCACAAAGTCCATGATGGTAGCAGCAACGTCCACGGTTTCCACAAATGATGTAATTCGACCCTTCATGCCGTCCGGGTGTTTGATGATCAAGGGAATGTGGGATAACTCTTCGTAAGGCCAGGGGCGACATTTCCGCACGATGCCATGGCCATGCTCGCCATCCCCGAAAGGCTCACCATGATCAGATAGAAATATAATCAGAGAGTTGTCATACAGATCCATCTCCTTCAATCGATCAATAAACTTTCCCAGCCATTTATCCACCATGGTGATCTTCTCAGCATACAACATGCGGATATGCCGAGCCTCTTCTTCATTGATATACCCTTCCACTGTCGTTGCAACAGGATTGATCAACTCGATCCCGCTGTAGTCGGGATCATAAGGGCATTTGAGATCAGGATCCCAGATTGAAGGGGGGTCCCAGGGTTCATGCGGGTCAAAACTGTCCAGCCAAAGGAAGAAGGGAGCACTCTTGTCCACCTTATCCAGATAGTCTATTCCCGCTTTGACCGTCATGGCCACCATCTGATCCTCATCTGATTTCCAGCTCTGACGAAGCGGCAGATAGTCGTCCAGCTCTTTTTCCGCTAGGATGCTGGGGCCAATTTCAGCCATCAACCCATCCGGGGTTTTCTCTTTCACTGGCCGGTGAAACCGGTCCATATCAAGGTTATGGGGAATCGGCTGATAGTAGGAGTCCCATTGATGACCCCGAATAAAATCCACATAGTTAAATCCCCGGGCGTAACCGTAACCAGGCATGTGCATCATGGGGCAGTCTGTAACCATCGACGTCTGAATGCGGTTGGTCCACATCAGATCGGCCAGGGTGGTATCCTGTGGGGTCAGCTTTCGCCAGCCTGAGTAGGGAAGCGTATAGCGCCCTGTCAGCAAGGCCCGCCTCGTAGGAATGGTGGGACAGCCTTCTGCATAAGCATTCTCAAAAAGCACACTGTCCTCAGCCAGCTTGTCAATATTCGGGGTCTGAATCCAGTCGTTGCCATAGCAACCCAGGTAATCAAAGCGCCAGCTGTCAGCCATAATGACTATTGTGTTCATTAGACTTTTTCCATTCATTTTACCAACCTCTTCAGGTTAAGCCGCTCTGGCGGCCAAGTCGACTCATTGTTTCTGAATGATCATCTCAGGTTGGCATGGACTCTTTGTTCTCTTTATATAAAGCCACGCCCAGCTCCAGTATATGATCAAACGGTTTGTCACGCTCAAAACGGCGGTAAAACCCCTCTTCGATAAAGAACTGCTGGTACAGTGCCGCCCCGGGAGGGGCAGCACTAAGGGATGAGGATATCAGGAGATGGTTGACCCATCTCCCGGATAAGATTATGGATGAGGTTCGGCGATGGGCGTGTTCCGCTCATTCACCTTCTCAAGCACATACAACAGTTGACCTTCCTTGACAGTATCATTCAGCCCGAAGCAGACCTCAGCAATCTGTCCTTCGAAAGGAGCGTTGATGGCGTTTTCCATTTTCATGGCTTCCAGGTTGGCAACCTCTTCACCCTTGTGAACAATATCACCCACCTTAAGGACCCCACGAGCCGGATTACCAATCCGCCAGGCAGTACCGTTAATCGGCGCTCCGACTTCATTCGACAGGCTAGCCATCCTGATCTCACTTTTCTTGGCATCGGGGGTTTCGACGGTAATCACACGGGTTTTGTTGTTAACTCTCAACACCACGTGAATGAGTCCCTCGTGCTTATCCCCAATGGAAACCAGTTCGATACAGTACGGTTTTCCCCAGTGTTCGAAAGCAACATTATCTCCCGGCGTCTTGAGTCCCTCCCGCCAGACCTTGGTTGGCAGAAGCAACGGTGTTTCTCCGTACTTCTCACGGAATTCCAGCATATTCAATGCATCTTTTGGATGCATCAAATAGAGGATAAAATCCTCGTCTGTCGGCTCATCCCCCAATTTCTCAGCCAGTTCCTTCCTGAGCTTTTTCAGGTCTTCGTTTTTCAACGCATCAAGGGGTGACTGTTTTTTCCGCTCCTTTTTCTTTTTCTTCCACTCATCACCAAAAGCGCTCTCATAGACCCAGTCATCCGGCCAACCGACAGGCAACAACCCGTAAGCCCCCAGGAGCAGGTTTTTGAAGTCGCCCGGCGCATTGCGGAACAGCAGCAGCAGCTCTTCCTGCTCCTCCTTGTCCATCAGGTTGAATTTCCGGTCTTTCTCCTCCACCAGCTTGTTCAAGAGCTCTATGACATGCTCCACGCCGATTGAACCCCGTTCTTTGTCGTAGAGATTCACGATACCACTACAGGTCACCCAGGTGATCTGTGAACCCGGTGTAACATCCATATAGCGGACAATCCGGTTGTAGAGGGACATGACCTTCAGAATAGAGGGCATCAGGTGCAGAAACCCACCGTTCTCGGCCTGTTCAAACGAGCTGGGGAAAGCCCCACCCGGCATACGGTGAGTGACCACTTCATGGTCAAATCCCTTAAAAGGAGATTCGGCCCAGTCGTATTCTCCAATCCATTTGCGCGCTTTCTGGCTGGAGGCTTCTGCCAGGCTTCGATTGAGGTTAACCGGTATCCCGGACTCTTCGAAATAGGCGTGAGCTGCCAGGATAGGAGCCTGACCGAAGAACCGTGTCAATGAATCCTCCTGAACATCCACAATCTTGCATCCGGCCTGCGCCGCTGCAAGCATGGCCGGCAGGGCCAGTCCGTCTGTGGCATGACGATGATACTGAAGAACCAGGTCCGGATACTTCTGCTTGATGGTGTCCACCAGCTCATAAATGCGTTTCGGGCTACCGACGCCGGCCATATCCTTAATACAAAGGACAATTTCATCCACACCGCCGCTCAGATCAACAATATCCTTCACAACGCCCAGATAGTATTTATCCGTTGCCCAGTTGGACTGGGTAAAGGATACCGCCGGTTCAAAGAGCCGGCCACGTTTCATCACGCACTCAGCAACCGTACGCATGTTCCGGATATCGTTCAGAAATGAGAAGCAGCGCCAGACGTCGATATCCACCCGGTTCACCACATACTCGATGATGTTCTTGGCGTAAGGTCGATACCCCCAGAGGTTGGTCTCCCGGATCAACGTCTGTGTCAGAACGTTGGGCATCGCCACCCTCAACAGGTCGATCTCCTCAAATGGGCTCTCTTTGCGGTTCATGACCCCCACGTGCCAGCGGGCACCACCGTGACATTCGGCACTGAAAAGCCCCATTTCATTGTAAAGCGGTGCCAGTGACAACAAGTCGTAACTTCGGATTCGATTCTTGAAATCCGATTGACCGGCGTCCCTCATCCCGGTTGATGTAAACGCGACACCTTTTAGCGCTCTAATATTTTTTATTATCTTCTTCGGGGTCATCCCCGGTTTTGCTATGATTATATTTTTCATTGGCCGCCTCACATCCATTCCTGGGTTCCAAGCGCTGAAATCTCCGCAACGTACTGGGCGATTTTCAGGACTTCATCTTCACTGTTTCGATCTCTGAAGGTGGAAATAAGTTCATCCATGTGCTCCTCGATGAACCGTGTGGAAAAATCCCCGGAGCGAAAGCTTTTATGACGAATGATACTCAGCAGCAACGGAGCAAGTGTCTTGACACCCTCAATCCTGACATTCCGGCTCAGGGTTCGGTCCATGGCCTGTATGGCATGGTCACGGTCCCGCCCGGTGGACATGATGAGCATCATCAACGAGTCATAATAGGGTGGAACTTCAGCCCCTTCGTAGACGCTCTGGGCGACACGCACCGCAGGACCCGGCTCCAGTCTCATCCGGTTAATGGTGCCGAAAGAAGGACTGAAGTTTTTAGGATCCTCCGCATTCAATCGGACTTCCAGCGCCCAGCGGTTGGGGTGGATGGCGGCCTTGTCGAAACTCAGCGGTTTGCCCTGAGCAATATCGATCATGATAGAGACAATGTCCAGACCGGTGATCAGCTCGGTGACACCGTGCTCCACCTGCAGACGGGTATTGACTTCCAGGAAGAAGTACTTGCTGGTGGCCGAGTCAAACAGAAATTCAACTGTTCCAGCCGATGTATAACCAATCTCCCTCATCAGGCGATTTGCCGTGAAACAGATTTCGTTTCGAATATCCTCATTGAGGCTGGGGGAAGGTGCCTCTTCAATAATCTTCTGGTTGCGCCGCTGCAGTGTACACTCTCTTTCATAAAGATGAATGACATTGCCATGGGTATCCGCCACAACCTGGACCTCAATATGACGCCCCTTTTCAATATACTTTTCAACCAGCAGTTGCCCGTCGCCGAAGGATTTTATTCCCTCTGACCGGGTCTGTTCAAAAGCCTGTTCGAGCTCTTCTGACTTCTCAACCTTGACCATACCCTTACCACCGCCACCGGATGCTGCCTTGATCATAATCGGAAAGCCAACATGATCGTCCTTCATCCACTTCCGGATCTCTTTCACATTCTTAACGTCACTAAGACCAGGAATAGTCGGCACATTGGCTTTCAATGCCAGCTTCTTGGCCTGGATTTTATCACCCATCACCCGAATCACATCCGGAGTCGGGCCTATCCAGATTAACCCTGCATCAATAACCTTCTGAGCAAAATCGGGGTTTTCAGCCAGAAACCCCCAGCCGGGGTGAATAGCGTTTGAACCACTCGTTTTCGCCGCATCAATGATCTTTTCCATATTCAGATAGGACTGAATAGGCGGTGCTTCACCAATATGCACAGCCGAATCCGCCATCAGCACGTGAGACGCCAGTCTGTCCGGTGAGCTGTATACCGCCGTGGTCGGAATCCCCAAATCCTTGCAGGTATGGATTATCCGAACGGCTGGTACACCCCGGTTGGCGATCAGCACTTTTTCGATTTTTTTATTTTTCATTTTTTATAATATACCTGTTTTAAAATGCTAAACTAGACCCATTTGAACTAATATCCCCGGATTGTATTATAAAAACCGCTAAATATGCAACCCGGAAATCCAATGAGAGAAGTCTATCAAGGTAAAACAAAGGGCAAGATTAGGAGCGAAGACAGGTTCGGGAGGTATCGGATTTCCCGGCTCGCATTCCCCACCCGTCATCTCAAAAACTTGAAATTTCCAGGGCGATTTATCTATTGATGCCCACTTTTGGATTGACAGACCTTTTTCCAAGCCGTATGATTCTATTAATAGAAACACTCAGCATAGGACAGAACGATGACACAAACGCAATCCTCCATTTCAAACCGGACCATCAGACAATCATGGTGGCGGTTTCCACTCAAAAAGACCTGGAGTTGGTAGATTCAAACAGGGCAGCATGCCATAGAGATAATTAAGCCCCTGTAAGCCGGCTACCGGTTCACAGGGGCTTTTTTTTTGGAAATAGTCAGACAGCAGATTGTCACACATGTGGAGATATCATGAATCAAACACTTTCAACCATTTTAGAATCAAACCAGCCCTTTTGCATTATTCAAAAACAGGACAGTGAAGATGTATTGATCCTGGAGGGCGAGTCGCTGGAACTCGATCAGATCGATGATATTCCGAGAAAGAGGGGCTCTCCTTCCGGTGGCAGGTCGTATGACAGTATCAGCCTGGTTCCGTTTTCTCAGATACGGGAGAAAGGATACCAGGCTCGAAACGATGGGGAACGAATACTCACCCTGAATATCAAACAGTCCAGTGAACTGGCAGTTGACGAGCTGTTAAACGGGATTGAGGCGTGTGAAATCAACCTGGAAAACGGGTTTGAGTATGATATGACAACTGATGCCTATGAAAAACTGATTCAGAAGATTGTCGATGATGAGATCGGCAATGGTGAAGGAGCCAATTTTGTTGTTCCCCGTACCCTAACAGGACGAATCAATGACTTTTCAACAACCAAAGCCCTTTCAATCTTCAAATATTTGCTTGAAAACGATTACGGCACCTACTGGAAATTCATCTTCTATAATGGAACCCGCTTCTTTATCGGATCCACACCGGAGCGACATCTATTTATTGAAAAACAGCGGGTCAAGATGAATCCCATCAGCGGGACCTTCCGAAAGAAAAAGGCCTACCACCGGCGCAGCGAATTCAAAACAGACCTGATGTCCTTCCTGAATAACCCAAAAGAGATCAATGAGTTATTCATGGTTGTCGATGAAGAGCTAAAGATGATGTCCAGAATGTGCAGTCAGGGGGGCGCTATTATCGGCCCACTGCTGAAGGAGATGTCAAAGCTGATTCACACGGAGTACCTGCTTTCCGGTGAAAGCGACAAGGACGTCATCGAGCTGTTCAAGGATTCCATGTATGCGGCAACCGTCACCGGAAGTCCGGTGGAAAATGCCTGCAATATCATCCTCAAGTACAGCCAGCATTCCCGCCGGTATTATGGCAGTGCCATTTTGCTATTGGGAAGGGATGAACATGGGGGGGATACCCTGGATTCGCCCATTACCATCCGAACTCTGGAGGTGGACACTGGAGGGAAATTTCAGACCGCAGTCGGTGCCACCCTGGTCCGGGACTCCATCGCATCAGAAGAGGTATTGGAAACAGAGGCGAAAAGTGCCGCCCTGTTGGACAGCATTGTCTCGCAAGGAAAACAGGAGGTCTCCACACCAATGATGAGTCGGCTGGCAAATGACGATGAGATAGCTGAACAGCTGCAGTTTCGAAACCAGTATCTCTCCAATTTTTGGTTTTTCAAACAGGAGACCCGGCTGCATTCGCAGTTTGACAATCAGGACATCAAAATTACGATCATTCATAACGGAGACGATTTCGTTTACATGCTCAAACACATTTTCAGTTCCTTCGGCATGCGCACGACCATCATCCCCTGGCAGACCTATGATCTCGGTAAAGATGACAGTGCCATCACACTCGTAGGTCCGGGCCCGGGAAATCCAAATCAGTCGGAAGATCCTAAAATGCAGGCAAACTATGCCATCGTCGACGGGCTGCTGAAAAGGCGGAAGCCCTCCCTTTATATCTGCCTGGGACATCAGTTCCTGGGACATCAGCTGGGTTTTCCCGTGGCTAGAAAAAAGGTGCCACTACAGGGGGTCCAGGAGAAAATCCAGCTTTTCGGCAGGGAGGAGCGGGTTGGGTTTTACAACACCTTTGTCCCCATGAACAGCGATTTGTCACAGGCGTATGAGGTGTCACTGGCTCAGGACAACCAGGAGATGCTGGCCATTCGAGGGGATTTCTTCATCGGATTCCAGTTTCACCCGGAGTCCATTCTGACTAAAAACGGCGATGCCATTTTGAAGGAATCCATCGCCTATCTGTTGAGGTGATTCCGACAGTGTTACCATCCGGATACAAAAAGCAGGGCATGTTCGGTCTGTTATTTTTCGATCCCGTCCCTTGCTTCGATGCCTTGAGTGTAATAGTGCTTCACTTCCCGCATTTCCGTCACCAGATCCGCCATCTCCAGTACGGCCGGATCCGCTTTTCTTCCTGTGC
>JAOZRE010000087.1 GCA_029940215.1 bacterium
AAGATAAAATCACTGATATTGTAAGTAAAAAGTAAAAGGTCTAGCTGGTGTCACGTCCGATTTGATCGAGTGCAGCAAACAGCTTGTCCCGGATCTCCTCCGAAAAGGCGATGATGTCTTCCTGTCCGGTAATCCTCATCATTGCATTTGGATTTGCCGCGGTGATGTATACAGTACGGCTTTCCGGCGGTTTATAGACAGCTATAGTGCAAGGCAGCAGGAGACCGGCATCCAGATCCGCCCTTAAAACGTCCAGAACCAAGTGTGGGTGGCAAACCTGAAGAATGATATAGTCTGAGAATGCTTCGTCGGTATCTACGGCAAGTGCTTCTTTCATGTCGATTTCAGTGACAATACGAAAGCCTTTGCCCTGCAAACGGGTTTTAGTTCTCCTGACGGTTTCTTCAAAGGATAGCGAAACCTTTTGCTTGATCCCGTATACAAGGTTCTCATCATTCATACATGCCCTTCTGCGCAATTGTGGTTTTTGATACCGGTGACCTCTTGGGCATCATTATCTCACATCCCGGTTCGGACTGCAAACTGGGAGAAAGTCGAACCGGTCAACAAGGGGTTCGGCGTTAACCATTCAACTTGGATATCAGGTTGTTTTCAAGATCATAAATATCAGGTAGAAACAGCGCCTTTCCTGATTGATCCACCAGGACTGTCCAGTAAACAACGTGAATAGGTATAGGTTTTGACAGCACAATTTTTCGTTGCCCGCCAGTTTGCATCAGGTGTCGAATTTTTGTTTGTGGCCACTTAATTTCTCCATCCAGCATAAAACTGACCAGATCCAGGGGGTGAGCGACTCGGATGCACCCGGAACTCAATGCCCGGTAGGATTTTTTGAATAGATTCTTTGAAGGGGTATCGTGCAGATAGATGTGCTGTCGATTCGGAATGATAAACTTGACAGTTCCCAGGGAGTTGTACCAGCCGGGATCCTGACGGAAATAGAAATCGACCTCTTTCGGGACGAGTGATTTCCAGTCAATGGTCAGTGGATCAACCTCCTGCTGATCGGCACTCATTTTTTTGAATAGTCGGATGCCTCGTACTGCCAGGTAGTTGGAATCGTGTTTCATGGCCGGCAGAATTTCATGTTCAACGAAATCAGGTGGGATGTACCAGTAGGGGTTAATGACGAGAAAAGGGACCCTATCGCTGAAAACGGGTGTTGGCTTTTCAGGTTTGCCAACAACCACAGGCATGGCTAAAGCTGTCTTTCCTGCAAACACTGCCCGCAATTCCATTGCCGGGATGTTGACAAACAAGTGACGATTACCGGGGACCCGGATCAGTTGACGGCGAAGGTCCATATTGAGGCGGATCTGCTGGACCCGTCTTTCTACCGGGATATTCATGGCATGTCGTGTTTTCTGATCCAGGGTTCCACTTTTCTCGATTCTATGCCGACCTTGAAATCTGAAAATAGCCAACTCAACGGCACTGTCAAATTCCAGAGATTGAATCCTGGCAGGTGCGTGATGGGCTGAAGCCAGGTCTCCAGTTAGCATGAGTCGTTTTTTGATCAAGGGCATGCGTTCGTCAGAGTCCCCTTTTCTAAGGGTTTTCCCGTCTGGAATTTGTGTCCAGCCGCCCTTTTTCTGAATCCTTAAATATCGGCCCAGAATACGTCGCAACCCTTCTGATCCGGTGCTGTTTGACTGGAGTTCATCGAAGGTGGAGAAGATTCCACCCGAGATCACGACTCCATTCAAATATGTGAGCAACTTGTCATCTGATTTATTGGAGAAACTGGATGATGCTTGACTCTTGTGACTACCTTTTCCAGATTGCAAATGTCGACCAATCTGCAGGAATGAGTCGGTTAACAGCAATTCCAGGTCTACCTTTTTGTCTGTCAGGTTCTGTGCTTGAGAGGAATCGGTCAGAATGAAAATAAGGTTTGATATAGAACTGATATGATAATCAGCCGGTTTCAGACCGTCAAAACGCGAGTGTTGAATAGCTCGTCGCATCTCGGTGGCGAGCGGTTGAATCCCGCTGCTGGTTATCCAGGCCGGTTGGAAGTCCCGTTTCAAATAAAATTGATGGATCAGCTGTCCTGTGCTGAGGCGCTCTTTTTTGACGCGCATGGAAGATTGGCTGTCGACCCCCTTAATTCTGAGACGGATCTGGTCTGCTATTCCAGTCGCAGGAGTAGCGGTCCGGGTCAGGCTTAACCCTGGGCTTGTCGTCAGAAGCACGATACAGATGAGAAATGCGTAGTATCGGTGATTTAACATTGTCTTCGGAATGGTCTGGCGCTCACGGCTAATTGGTTCTAGCTCACAAACGCAATAAAAATGGTAATTCATGAATCAGAAAAACCATCAACCTATTGTAATCGTAAGAATTTTCTTTTGATACTTAAAAAAATCAGATTTTATATCTAATCTCAACGATTGTGGGGTATAGCAAAGTAGAACCAATTAGCCGTGGTCTGGCGCTTAGATTTGTTGACATGGCCAGCTGAAGTGGATAATCTTCAGAAAGTTCGTCATCAAACACGCGTCGTGTAAATACCAGCCTGAAAAGGCATGGATGTGAGCAGCTGACTGGAATTGCATAATTGATCTTATCATGTCTAAAATTATAGTCGGGATCCATGGCTTAGGCAACAAAGTACCTGAAAATGTACTGACCCGCTGGTGGGAGTCCTCCATAATCGAAGGCTTGGGCCGTAAGGTGCAGGAAAGCCCGAGTTTTGATTTTCAACTGGTTTACTGGGCCAATTTCCTTCATCCAGTACCCGAAGATCCAACGATTGATGACAAGAAGCACCACCTGTATGTCAGTGACCCTTATATTCCAGCCAGTCATTTTCAACAGGAAGAAAAAGGTAGTGATTTCAGGAAAAAACTTCTGGACTATCTGGGTGGGCAGATGGAACGGATTTTTCTGAATGAGGATCTCTCCATTAACTTTTCATCCATCAGTGATTTCATTATTCATCATTTTTTCAGTGATCTGGAGGTCTATTATCACTCTGATGAAGGGGCTCATATTACAGCCGGGTTGCCTATTCGCGAACAGGTTTGCCGGCATTTGGCTGACCAGTTGAGGCAGCACAAACGAAAGGAGATTCTCCTGATCGCACACTCGATGGGCTCCATCATCGCTTATGATGTATTAACCCGTTATGCACCGGATATTGAGATCGATACGCTGGTGACCATTGGTTCCCCTCTCGGCATACCGATTATTCGAAGTCGAATCGGTGCTGAAATGATGAAGGACTCGTCTGAAACCCCGGTGTTAAAAACCCCGGAGAATGTGAAAAATGGATGGTACAACTTCACCGACATGAGGGACAAGATTGGCTTTTTCAGTAACCTGGAAGATGATTTTGAAGCCAATTCAGGGGGTGTTAAGGTTGTAGATCAGACGGTGTTCAATAACTACGATTACCGAGGGGAAAAAAATCCGCATAAGGCTTTTGGGTATTTAAGGACCCCTGAAACAGCCGACATCATAGATGAGTTTAACCGGCGAAAACGGCTGACAGCTTTGACGCGATTTCAGGCTTTTATTAAAGATCGGACTCGTCAATGGCTGGGGTTCATCCAGAGACGCCGATAAAACAAAAGGAAAAAGCTGATGACTGAAAAGCCCGTACTTGAGATCTTCTCCGATTATGTCTGACCCTGGTGCTACTTCATCACCGGGCGTGTTGAACAACTGGCAACCACTTATGAGATTGATGTTCGCTGGCGGGCTTTCCCCCTGCATCCTGAAACGCCACCTGAGGGCCAATTGCTTCTGGATCTCTTTAGTGACTATCCAGTGGATATAAATGTCATGCTGGATGGGCTGAGGAAAACAGCCACTGAGCTTGGCCTCCCCTTTGGAGAACGGACACGGACATACAACAGCCGGTTTGCTCAGGAACTCGGGTTGTGGGCGGAGGAGCAGGGTGCGGGAGAGGCGTTTCATATGGCGGCTTTTAAAGCCTATTTTGTCGATGGGCAGAATATCGCGGATCCCCGATTTCTGGCTGAGCTTGCCTCCACGACAGGTCTTTCCGATAAAGTTGCTGAAGATGTTTTGACAAACCGTCTCTTTAAAGTTGCAGTTGATGAAGACTGGCAGGCGGCCAGAGAACTGGCGATTACAGCCGTACCAACCTTTCTGATGAATCAGGATCGTTTGGTTGGGGCGCAGCCGTATGAGCTGCTGGAGAAACTTGTCACCATGCACGGGGTGGCCAGACGCAACTTGAATTGAGAGTCGTTTTTAGAATTCACAGGGATGCTAACCTTTCAGGGAGGCGGAACCATTAAAAATGTGTTTCTCCCTTGTTTTCAAGAATGTCTGTGCTAATTTCGGCTGAAGTTTTGTTTCGGTCAATTTGATCGATAGTCCTCAACCAGATAAGGGAATTCAAATCATGGAACTTTTCGATAAAAGTACCCTTACAACCGTTATATTTCTGGCTGCCCTGATGTCTGCCGTGGATGGTGATATTGATGAAGAGGAATGGGCTGTCATCAAGCAGTTCATCAAGTCCCATTGGGTCAGTGAATTCGGAGAGTTTAAAGCGGTTCAGAAACAAATTACATCGCATCTGAAACAACTGGTTCACAACCCGGTCGCGCTGAAGAAAAAGGTCAATCAACTGGTTGGGATTTTAAGACCCAAGCTGAGCATGAAGCAAAAAGAGGTCCTGCTGAATCTTGTCAGAGAGGTGATGATGGCAGACAAGAAGATCGACGAGCAGGAGGAGAAGCTGATTGATCAGTTGATGAAGATTATGGACGTAGATAAGAGATAGACAACATTCAGAATTAGGAATTACTCCTGTATCCCAGCTTCTGCATCACATCAATGACCCCCTGTTTCCGGATGGGTTTGGTCATGTAGTTATCACAGCCTTCCTTTACACTGGTAAAAATATTCTTCGTATCTTTCATTGCCGATACCATGACAATTTTTGCGGCCTCTTCCGGCTCCAGATGCGCCTCTTCCCATTTTCGAATATTAACCAGCACCTCATGTCCGTCAATCTCTGGCATGACAATGTCCAGAAAAATCACAGCAAATGGATTGGCATCCTGGTGAGCCTTTAAAAATAACTCATATGCTGCTTTCCCATCGGCAGCAAACGTGCTGGTACCATATTTTTCCAGTCTTTTTTCAAGCAGCTGGCAGCTTTCAACATCATCATCAATGATCAATAATTCCATATTTACATGCTCGTTACATCAAACAGATAATTTACACGGGCTAACAGTCATCAGCTCTATCATGTTCAATCCATTCTGACTAGAGTTGCTCCCCGCCTAAAGCGGAACAAAATTCAGGATTTTCACCAGATAAAGCAGCTTTGTAGCGGGATCCGATCTATATGACAATTGACCAACTCCCTGCAGCAGGATATATAGATGGTAGGTAGGGATTTCGATCAGTTTACTTAAAACCGGGACTTTATAAATACAGGGATGATTTATGCTCAATTTAAAGGTTAAGGCTAAACTGGTAGTAGCTGTAGTTATGATCATAGCTGTTACCATGCTGATCTCGTCAGCAATTGTTTCGTTCATCATATACAATCAGAACAGCGAGGCATCAAATCAGATGTTGCAACGCTCGGCAACTATACTGCGCGATGATATCGCGATCCTGGGGGACAGCCTGTTATCCAATGCCCGCCAGGCAGCTACATCCAATGATATGGGAACCAATCTGGAGTTTGCGTCCTCCATGAGTTATGAAGAGGGAGAATCCATGGGGATGGTCAGCACCTATCAAAGCATGACTGGAGGGATTTATAATATCTGCCTGACCGGTAATATCTGGAGGGCTGCCATCTACAATGGGAAAAACGAGCTCTCCGGGTTTGCTGTTATTGAAAATGAGAAACGGATAGTTGGCTTTCCACGGACCTCAGATTTCTTGGTCTCCATGCTCAAATCAGGAGAAAAAATCAGTGGTGATTCGTGGAAACCAATGCCCCGCTTTGATGGGTTTGAGAAGAAGTATCCTGGAAACGTCCCGAAGAAAGAGGGGTTGTCGTTTAAAGAAGTTGGTGGTTCCATCACCCTGACGGCTACAGTTCCCATCGTTTCAGCAGCTATTAATGAACAGACACAGCAGGCTGAGATGGTCCAGGTAGGGTTTGTCATTGCCCAATACCGGTTTGATACAGGATTTACACGACGCCTCTCAAAAATTTCGGGAAACAGAATCGGGATTGTGACATCGGACCAAACGGTTATCGGCGACCTGGATGGCTACCCAGGTGTGAAACAAGAGATGTTTGATGCTGTGAGCGAAGCGTGGAAATTCCAGGATCAAGCCATCACCTTGAATGATTTGACCCTGAAGGAAGAATCCTTCTTTCAGGGCTTACTGCCACTTTATTCAAACAATGAACATATTGCGACTTTGGTGATTCTTCATTCCATGAATGTTGCCACTGAAAACACCTTGCAGATCGTTAAAGTTCTCGCATTGGTATCTCTGGGATGTATTGTCTTTTTCTTTCCTCTGGCATTTTTTGGATCCAACTCTTTCTCCAGGCCATTGGAGGAATTGTCACGAGTCCTTTCAG
The DNA here is from genome assembly GCA_029940215.1 of bacterium. Lineage (GTDB taxonomy): Bacteria > SAR324 > SAR324 > XYD2-FULL-50-16 > XYD2-FULL-50-16 > JAHJRI01. The sequence continues at coordinate 6,563 of JAOZRE010000087.1, forward strand.
AGGTTGAACGGACAGGTGATTTTTCACATCGGGTCAGCGTTAAAAGCCGTGATGAGGTGGGCCAGACATCAGAAGCATTCAACTTTCTAATGGATGCATTGCAGGAAGCCATTGGAAACGTCAATAATGTGCTGGCAGCAATGGCCGAAGGAGACCTCTCTCACAATATTACAGGTGATTACCGGGGAGAACTCAGCCGACTGAAGGTCAACACCAATAGCTCCATTGTTATGCTGGGGCAATTGATGTCACAGGTGCTTGAAGCCAGTCAGCAGGTTAACACCGGGGCGCTTGAGCTATCCCGCTCGTCACAGACACTGGCAAACGGAACGACGCAGCAGGCATCCACTCTGGAAGAGGTCTCCTCCTCAATGGCGGAAATTGAAAACAGGACCCGGAAAAACAGTGACAATGCGACCCAGGCCCAGCAATTAACCAATCAAACAATTAATATTGTTTCTGAAGGGAATCAGCAGATGGGAGCCATGCTGCAATCCATGCAACGCATTAACGATTCCAGCCAGCAGGTATCAAAAGTGATTAAAACCATCGATGAAATTGCCTTTCAAACAAACCTTCTCGCTTTGAATGCAGCTGTTGAAGCTGCCAGGGCTGGAAAGTACGGGAAAGGGTTTGCTGTTGTTGCCGAAGAGGTCCGCAGTCTGGCTGCTCGAAGTGCCGAAGCGGCGAAGGATACTGCCGAGCTAATTGAAAACTCAATTCAAGAAGTTGAAAAAGGGGTGCAGAATGCTGACAACACTGCATCCATGCTTGAGAAAATCACAGAGGGAATTAGTCAATCCAATACATTGGTCAATGAGATATCGGCAGCTTCAGTTGAACAGGCCACCAGTGTTGGTGAGATTAACGATGGATTAACTAATGTCAATAATGTCGTACAGCAAAATTCATCAATCTCCGAAGAATCTGCCTCAGCTTCTGAAGAGTTGTCGGCTCAGGCGTCCCGTCTGCAGGAGATGATGAGCCGGTTTATCCTGTCGGAACAACTGACACAGGAAGCGCCGATAGCATTGCTTGAAGAGTGATCTGAATGAGCAGGTGCTGCTTTATGGGAAAGTCGGTCTACTCAAAACCAAAAAAGAATTGATTAACGAGAACTTTCTGATAGTAACCAATCAGCACACCTGTAAACTTCCAATTGGTGGGAATTCCTTTTAATTTGACGAAAATTCAGCAATTCCGCTAGGGTGGGGTTTGCGTTTATGAGGAAACCACTGGAGTAAAATCTGAATTGATGACCAATTAACAAGGGAAAGCCAATGAAAATTCTTCGCGTGAATATGAGTAATTTAAGCACAACCGTTGAATCCATAGCGGATGCTGATTTGATTATCGGTGGAAGGGCATTGACCGCCAGAATCCTGAACAAGGAAGTCCCACCTGCAGCTGATCCGCTGGGACCAGAAGCGAAGTTGATCATTGCCTGTGGTCCATTGGCCGGAACTAAAGCACCGTCTGCCGGAAGGTTTTCCATTGGTGCTAAAAGCCCGTTGACCATGGGAATCAAGGAGGCTAATTCCGGTGGGCCAGCTGGGCAGAAGCTGGATATCCTTGGTATTCGGGCTATTATTGTTGAAGGTCAGGCAGCGGATGGGAAACTGTTCATGCTGAAAATTAACAAGGATGGGGTCGAGCTTCAGGATGCTGAGGCGTATCGCGGTATGAAGAATTACACCTTGGTCTCCAAACTTTACGAACAATTCAGCTCAAATACTGCGGTGATTTCTATTGGAATAGCTGGTGAAAGGGGATGGAAGGCATCTGCGATTACCATGACAGACAAGGACGGGGATTCTTCAAGGCACGCTGCCAGGGGAGGTCTGGGAGCGGTTATGGGATCCCGTGGATTGAAATGTATTGTTATTGATGACAGTGGCATGGGGAAGGTTGATATAGCCAACAAACCGGCGTTTCAAGCTTCAGTCAAGGAGTGGGCCAAGATCACCAAAGAAGATAGCAATCTGCAGGGAACGATGAAGCAGGGAACCACTGCCATTATTTCTACCCTGCGCTTCCTGGGAGCGATGCCGGCTTTGAATTTCAGTGCTGAGAACCTGGAAGGTGTAGAGAATATCAGCGGTGATGCCATTGAGAAGCTGAACCAGTCCCGTGGCGGTAAAATGGCCGGCTGCATGCCGGGCTGTCTGGTTCGCTGCTCCATAGTCTATAATGATGAAAACCAGAAGCATCTCACTTCGAGTTACGAATATGAAACCATCGCTCTAATGGGAACCAATCTGGGAATTGCCGATCCGGACGTGGTGGCGAAACTGGATTTTTTGAGTGATGATATCGGCATCGATACCATCGAAGTTGGCGCTGCCATGGGTGTTGCAGCAAGCGCGGGGAAGATGGAAATGGGTAATGCGGCATCAGCCCTGGCGTTGTTGGATGAGATTGAGAAGGGAACCGAGTTGGGAGTGATGCTGGCCAATGGTGTTGAAGAAACTGCCCGACAACTTGGTATTGACAGGGTTCCGGCATTTGGAGGACAGGCGATCCCGGCCCACGATCCAAGAATTACCAAACCAACCGGTGTTAGTTATTGTACCAGTCCCATGGGTGCGGACCATACAGCCGGAATTACCTACGATGAATTCAGCTCAACAGAAGGACAGATCGACCGGTCGCTGAAGGCACAGGTGACCAATGCCTTACGGGATGCCATGGGCTACTGCATGCTGGCGACCCCTGCCGATTTCAATGCGTTGGTGACCTTTCTCAAGGACTTGATGAACGCCCGGTATAGTTTAAGTCTCACAGAAACGGACCTGGTAGAGGTTGGGAAGCAGGTGTTGAGAGATGAACTTGCTTTTAACAAAGGCAGTGAATTTCATACGGCCCATGAAAGTGAACCGGCATTCATCCGAACCGAGCCTGTTGGCCCTAACAATTCAGTGTTTGATATTGATCCTGCGGAAATTGCAACACTGTGGGACAAGCTGGATGCGTTTCAGCTGTAATCCGGCCCGGGGCAGGAAATAAAATACGGGTGATTGCCATTACCGCATAGAGGACTCCTGTGCCACTGGTCGGGGCTTAAAAGGCTGGAGTTTGACCTGTTTTGCCCAAGAAGCGGATTTGACAGAAGAGCCGAGGCAGGGGTATATTTCTGTGGATAAACGACAATGGACATCATTTAACCTAAGTATCAACGGACGAACGCCATTTCAACCAGGAGGAACAAATGGAGATTATCAAGCAGGCACTTAAGGATGGGTTGACGACGCTTTCCGAATTCGACTCTAAAAAAGTGCTGACGGAGTACAAGATACCGGTCACTCAGGAGATTGTTGCCAAGGATGTCGGCGAGCTGCAGCAGGCAGCTGAAAAGATCGGTTTCCCTCTGGTTCTGAAAGGAAGCTCAGCTGAAATTGCGCACAAGACAGAGGCAGGCCTGATTAAAATTGATATCAGAACCCTTGAAGAAGCGACTGCAGCATTTGAAGAAATTATAAGAAAGATGGGTGCGGACAAGGGTGGTGTGCTGGTTCAGGAGATGGTTAAAGGGCAGCGCGAGCTGGTTATCGGCCTGACCCGCGACCCGCAGTTCGGCCCCTGCGTGATGTTCGGCCTTGGCGGCATATTTACTGAAATCCTGAAGGACGTTGCGTTCAGAGTTGCTCCGCTGACCCGAAAGGATGCCATGGATATCATGGATGACATCAAGAGTCACAAAATCCTGGATGCGGTTCGGGGAATGCAGGCTGTGGACCGTGAAGTACTAGCCGATAACCTGATGGCAGTTGGTCAGATCGGGCTGGATCATGATGAGATCCAGGAAATCGATATCAATCCTCTCAAAATCAGGGATGGCAAACCAGTCGCTGTTGATGCACTGGTAGTGCTGAACAAATAACAGACCCCTGCTGCAGGCAGCTCCACCTCTCGGGTGAGCTGCCCACTGAACCGTTCTGGTTCACCGTCCTCCATCTGAACAAACGTTGGGAACGACCGGTTTTAGTCTCAGGGTTGTGACGTGTCAAATTTCTGAAGGGTTTCTTCAGCAGGTTTGGCGGTGATCATGCTGACCACTACGATCGCAATAAATGCCAGAATGAAGCCTGGCAGCAACTCATAGAAGTACTCCCCCGGAACCTTGATATAGTTCTTGACCACAAAGATGGTGACTGCTCCCACAACCATTCCAGCCAGAGCCCCATACTTTGTTGTACCTCTCCAGGCCAGTGACAGGATAATCAGAGGCCCGAACGCGGCACCGAATCCACCCCAGGCGTAGCCAACCATTCCCAGAATCGTTCCTCCGCTTGAAGCGGTGATCACATAAGCAAGCGCTGCAAACCCGACCACACCAAACCGGCTGATCCAGGCCTTCTGCTTGTCATCAAACTTACTGAAGAACGGGAGATCTTCGGTTAATGAGGATGTCAGGACCAGCAGCTGTGAATCGGCTGTGGACATGACAGCTGCCAGAACGGCTGCCAGGATAAAACCTGAAAACAGTGGATGAAAGAGGGCAGAGGTCAAGGCGAGAAAAATCCGTTCTTTGTTACCATCCGGTCCGGCTACGCCTGCGAGTGGGGCTATTTCGTTGTAACCGATACCGATCAATCCGATGGTGGTTGACAATACCAGGCAGATGACCATCCAGGAGATCCCAACCCGCCTTGCCTTTTTGACATCCCCGACACTTCTAATACCGATAAAACGCGCCAGGATATGGGGTTGGCCGAAATACCCGAATCCCCATGCCATCAGCGAAGCCCCGGTCAGCCATGTGGTGGTGATGCTGAACGCTTTCGGGTTTACGGCCGCAATATCTACTCCGGATCCTGAAATGGCAAAAAATGCCAGCAGAAAACAGAACACCAGGGCTGTCAGCATCAGAATCCCCTGAATCAGGTCTGTCCAGCAAACTGCCATATAGCCGCCCAGGAAAGTATAGGAAACCACTACCAAAGTGGTAATAATCAGCGCTGTCTGTTCAGTGGCGCCAAAACTGTGGGCAAAGAGCAATGTGCCTCCCTTAAGTCCTGATGCGACATACAGGGTGAAGAAGAACAGAATCACGATGGTAGACACCGTTTTTATCAATCCGGAAGTATCATCGAAACGATTGGACAGAAAGGTGGGCAGGGTCACTGCATGCAGCTCTTCACTGTAAGCTCTCAACCGCGGCGCAACGATATACCAGTTGGCATAGGCTCCCATGGTCAGACCGAGAGAAATCCAGAAACCTTCAACGAGCCCGGCTGCAAAAACGGCTCCCGGTAGTCCCAGGAGCAACCAGCTGCTCATGTCCGATGCGCCGGCGCTGATGGCTGAGGTAATCGGACCCAGAGAGCGTCCTCCAATAATGAAGTCCTGGTTGTCCTTGGTTTTTGTCATGGAGTAATAACCAATACCCAGCATGAGAAGCAGGTAAAGGCCAAACTGTATGGTAATTCCCATCGGTGAACCTCTTGTTCAGATTGCTATTCAAAAATAGTAATGTGGTACCGGGGGACCCGGTGAGTGTCTCGCCAACAGCAGGAGACAAAGGATAATCAATCCGGATAAAATCCGAATTGCCTCCGTTTCCCTGGTGGATTTATCCATCTGAACCAACTGACAGGGTACAGATGGAACGGTTCCGGCGACCCATCCACCACTTAAGTCACCGGCCCCGGTAGGGTCCTTGACATTACTGGAGCAAAAGATACAAACAGGTGCAGCCTGTTCAGGAACTTTTCAGACCGCGTGCCCCCAGATTTCCATAGCGGTGGTAGGTGTGACAAATGCTCTGGTTTTGAATGTACTGAAGCATTTCAATTCGTCCCTCCATTAACACCGGTGTACAGGAAACATAAAACCCTGTTTTCGCAGCGGCCCTGAACACGGCTTCTGGAACCCTGTCAAAGTCTGCATAGCGAATTCTGGCAACAGATGGCATCCGTGCAATCAGCTCCTCATCTGTTTCAATGGTTAATGGTGTGTCCTGGAGGAGCATCTGCCCCTCCCTGCCCCTCAGAAAATCCGTCACGTCGTTGCTGATTGTTTCCGGCACACTGACGATGAGCTGGTTTCTCGCAATCAGGGTAGCTGCAATTCTTGCTACTGTTTCAAAAAGGGAGTCAGCCTCATGCAGGCGGACGATAAACGTCCCCAGCGGGAGGTACCTCAGGATGTTATCCTGGCCCCGCAGGTTGAAATAATCGTTTTCCCGGGAAAACTCGTTTTCATAGTGGAACAGGTAGCTTTTGATAGCCCTTGCAGCTCGCTCCATATCAGGGTTCAATGCCCCAAACTGGTTCCAGCGGACCTTCATTTTCCACTCGGCAGCCAGTCGCTGCAATGGGTTCACGCTCATCAGAGTCCCTGTAACCGGCACTGACTGGTCTGAAATCTTCATGAACTGGGTCACATAATTGGGAGACCCTGCCTTGATGGCGGGTCCAATCGCGGATTTTTTCATACCGCCGAAGGGTTGCCGCAACGTAATAGCCCCGGTTGTGCCCCTGTTGATGTAAAGATTTCCGGCCTCGATGCCGTTCTTCCAGATGTCGATCTCCCGGTCGTCCAGACTCTCAATTCCCGAAGTCAGACCATAACCTGTCTGATTGGTAATATCAATTGCATCCTGCAGGTTTTCAGCACAAATAACCGCCAGTACCGGTCCGAAAAACTCTGTCATATGTGTCAGGCTGCCAGGGGTCACATCCCACTTGATTCCCGGTGACCACAGGTAGGGGTTGCCGTCTATGACTTCAGGCTTCAGGGCCCATGTTTCTCTCTGCTCAAGGGTTGTCAATGCCTGCTTCAGCTCCCCCGAGGGTGGTTTGATCAGGGGGCCCATTTTCTGGTTGAACTGCCAGGCGGAACCGGTGCTGAAACTCCTCGCCGCGTCGACCAGCTGTCGCTTGAAAATCTCGTCGTGATATACCTCTTTCTCAAGGACCAGCAATGATGTCGCACTGCATTTTTGTCCACCATTTCCAAAAGCGGATTGGATGACATTTTTAATGGCTTGGTCCCGATCAGACATGGCTGTGACAATAGTGGCATTTTTACCCCCTGTTTCTGCTGCCAGAAACAGGCCAGGCTTCTGCTCAAGCATCCTTAGCCCCGTTTCAGTTCCCCCTGTCAGGATAACGAAATCAACCGCCGGATGGTCTACAAGTTTCGAGCCCACGCTGGAACCAGGGCAGGGTAGAAACTGCAGTGCTGTTTTGGGTACCCCGGCCATCCAGAAACACTTGCAGAGTTCCCATGCGACCAGCACGGCGTCGGAGGCGGGTTTGAATATAACAGTATTGCCAGCCGCCAGGCTTGCTACAATCCCGCCACACGGTATCGCGATGGGGAAATTCCAGGGCGAAATCACAAGGCCGACCCCTTTGCCCTGAACCTCAATGGTTTCATTATCGAGGAACCGTTTGACAGTATAGGGATAGTATTCGGCGAAGTCTATCGCTTCTGATGCCTCCACATCTGCCTCAGAAAAGATCTTACCGGTATTCGCAGCAGCAGCCCCGATCAAGTCTCCCCGGCCCTTTCTCAGCTCCCGGGCAACCTTTGATAAAATGTCATGCCGTTCAAGGTGGCTCATCGTCCTCCACCCGTCAGGGTCTGAGACGGCTGTGGCGATAGCCGTCTCAACATCATCTGCATTTCCCTGTTTGAATCGGGAGACCAGCACCTTGTCATGATATTGGGATGGATA
>JAOZRE010000432.1 GCA_029940215.1 bacterium
TTTTACTGGACCACAACAAACTTTATCAATACCGTTAACCCACTGTCACTAACTTAAGGATTTTGTAAAGACTTTGGAGCGTCTGTTATGACGCTGTTTCAAACGCTTGGAGGCGTTTCTTGATGATCTTAACGAAATTTGCAGCAGCGAGCGCAGATCATCTTTAAATGAAGGAGGGTTTCAATATGAGTATTCCAACTTATCAATCGTATATTCATGGTCAGTTCGTTAGTAACAAGACCGGCGAGTCTTTTCCGGTTGTGAATCCGGCAAAAGGGGAGTGCATCTATCGGGTTGAACAAGCCTCACGGGAACTGGTCGAGCAATCGGTACAAAGTGCCAGAAAAGGGTTCAGCATCTGGTCAGCCATGACTGGCATGGAAAGAATGCGTATCCTGAACAGGGTGGTGGCTTTACTCCGGGACCGAAATGACGAATTGGCACGGGTCGAGGTCCTGGATACCGGAAAACCCTGGCAGGAAGCTGTGGCTGTGGATGTTATCGGTGGGGCAGACAGCATTGAGTTTTTCGCTGGCCTGGCACCCAGCATCAGCGGAAATTACCAGGATCTGGGGGGGGATTTTTACTACACGAGACGTGAACCTTTGGGGATTTGTGCCGGTATCGGGGCGTGGAATTATCCCATCCAGATAGCTTGTTGGAAGTCAGCGCCAGCACTGGCTTGTGGCAACGTGATGATTTTTAAACCGTCAGAGGAGACTCCCCTGGGGGCCATCAAACTTGCTGAAATCATGATTGAAGCCGGTGTGCCGGCCGGGGTGTTCAATGTCATCCAGGGGGACTACCGAGTTGGACAGGCACTGACTGGTCATCCTGAAATTGCGAAAATCTCCTTTACAGGAGAAGTTGGGACTGGAAAGAAAGTGATGGCAGATGCCGCTTCGTCCATCAAAGAGATCACTATGGAATTAGGGGGAAAATCACCGTTGATTATTTTCCCGGATGCCGACCTGGAAAACGCTGTCAGTGCAACGCTATTGGCAAATTTTTATACACAGGGAGAAATCTGCACAAATGGGACTCGGGTCTTTGTGCATCAAGATATTTACGAACTGTTTCTGGAACGGACTAAATTCCGTACCGAAAACAACATTGTCGTCGGAGATCCACTGCAGGCAGAAACCAACCTGGGGGCTTTAATCTCGGAGGAACATCTTGAAAAGGTAAAGGGTTATATTGAAGCGGCAAAACTAAGCGGCGCCCGTCTGGTCACGGGTGGAAGACAGCTCCATCCCCCGGGATGTGAAAATGGTTATTTTGTCGAACCCACGATATTTACTGATTGTACAGATGAGATGTCCCATGTCAAAGATGAGATTTTTGGGCCGGTCATGTCTGTCCTCACATTCAAGGAAGAAGATGAAGTGATACGCCGTGCCAATGATACGATATATGGTCTGGCCGCGGGGGTCTTCACCCGGGACATCCAACGTGCGCACCGGGTCATCAGTCAACTGGAAGCGGGCATATGTTGGATCAATACCTATGGAAATTCGCCGGCGGAAATGCCTGTCGGAGGGTATAAACAATCGGGAACTGGACGTGAGAATGGAGTGGCAACGCTTCAACAATATACACAAATCAAATCGATTTACGTCGGGATGGGTCCTGTAGAAAGCCCATTTTAACGATGCGAATCATGTCATGCTGTCACAGAAAAAAAGATTGGGATAATGAAAACTGATTATTTGATTATTGGAGGCGGTTCTGCGGGTTGCATCCTGGCGAATCGATTGTCTACGGCGCCTGAAAACAACGTTTTGGTTCTTGAAGCGGGTCGACCGGATTCCTGGTGGGATATTTTTGTGCACATGCCGGCTGCGCTAACAATTCCTATCGGGAACAGTCACTATGACTGGATGTATGAATCTGAACCAGAACCCTTTATGAATAATCGCCAGATTTATCATGCGCGAGGGAAATTATTGGGAGGATCGAGTTCCATTAACGGCATGATATTTCAACGGGGCAATCCATTGGACTACGAACGATGGGCCCGGGATGAGGGGATGAAGAATTGGGACTATGCCCACTGTCTCCCCTATTTTAAACGAATGGAAAACTGTCTGGCAGGTGGTGATCCTTTTCGAGGGGATCAAGGGCCCCTAAAACTGGAACGCGGCCCCGGGCAAACTCCTTTGTTTAAGGCTTTTTTTGAAGCGGTCCAACAGGCAGGTTATCCGCTCACTAAAGATGTAAATGGGTACCGGCAAGAGGGATTTGCCCTGTTCGATCGCAATATACACAGAGGCCGCCGCTTAGGCAGTTCGCGTGCCTATTTCCATCCGGCGAAGCATCGACCTAATCTGCAGTTACGGTGCCGGGTTATGGTAACCCGGATTTTATTTGAAGGGAAACGGGCTATTGGGGTTGAGTACAAGGAGGGAAAGGGGTCGCTTCAAAAAGCCTTCGCCAACGAGATTGTGCTTTGCGGCGGCGCCTTTAACTCTCCGCAACTCCTACAACTTTCTGGAGTGGGGAACTCCGCAGACTTAGAGAATCATGGGATTGATGTGATCCAGGACCTGCCGGGTGTCGGTGAAAACCTGCAGGACCACCTGGAAGTGTATATTCAATACGCCTGTACCCAACCCGTTTCCATGCAGCCTTCATTGAAGAAATATAAGCGACCCTGGATTGGATTACAGTGGTTGTTTAGAAAGGGGCCGGCAGCAACAAACCATTTTGAAGCCGGGGGATTTATCAGCGGAAATGAAAACGTTACCTACCCCAATATTATGTTTCACTTTCTACCGCTTGCGATCCGGTATGATGGCACCTCTCCTTCGGGGGGACATGGTTATCAGGTCCATGTCGGCCCGATGTACGCTGATACGCGAGGCACGGTAAAAATTTCAACGACAGATCCCCAAAAACATCCTAAAATTCACTTCAACTACCTTTCGACCCCCACAGATCGTCAAGAATGGATCGAAGCAGTGCGGACATCGAGACGTATTTTAGAACAGCCAGCGTTTACCGAATTCAGCGGCGGCGAAATCTCACCGGGGCCGGGTGTTAAAACGGATGAAGAAATTCTGGACTGGGTGGCACGTGATGCGGAAACAGCACTCCACCCATCCTGTACTTGTAAAATGGGCAATGACACCATGTCTGTGGTTGATCCGAATTCCATGAAAGTTCGGGGTTTGGAAAGACTGCGCGTCGTTGACGCTTCTGCTATGCCCTATATTACAAATGGAAATATTTATGCCCCAGTGGCCATGATGGCTGAAAAAGCCGCGGACCTGATCCTGGGACTAACACCACTTGAACCGGAACAGGTTGCGTTTTTTCGAAAAGGAGAAACAGATCGCATAGCTCAGCAGTAGCCAGGATTAATGGTGGTTCCGTCGCAAAAATAAATTGGAAGTTGATGTTATAAACGGTATTATCTTTTGGGATGCTATTACTCCTGCTGTTTAACAAGAGCAGATGAATCCAGAGAAAACCAGAGTTCTGTTTGAAGAGAAGGATCTATCCTGCCCAATATGCTCTTCTATGGTTTGACTTTCCAAAATAGATATTTTACTATCTCTAAGTGATAACTTAAGAAATAACAAACTAAATGTTCGAAATATCTTAATTATGGAAATCTGGATAAATAGGTTATTAACCGGAAAACTAAAAAAAGCTGCCGAAACACGACCTGTTGTTTTGATAACAGGCGTCAGGCAATCAGGAAAAAGTTCATTGCTTCAGAGGGAATTCAAACAGGCCGACACTATTTCCTTTGATCACTTAAACCAGGTTGAAGCTGTCACGGATTCACCGGATTTTTTCTTAAACCAGTTTAAGGACCA
>JAOZRE010000433.1 GCA_029940215.1 bacterium
TGGCCATGAATAGAATGACCGAGGAGATCCATAGTCGACAGGAACAACTGGTTCAGGCCAGAAAAATGGCAGCGATCGGAAACTTAACAGCAGGAATAGCCCACGAGTTGAACAATCCGTTGAATAATATCAGCCTCATTACAGAAAGCCTGCTGGATGATTCAGAAGACTATGACAGAGAAGAATGTTCAAAGATGCTCAATAGTATCTTTGAACAAGTTGAGCGGGCCAGCGGTACGGTTAAAAATCTATTGGATTTTACCAGGAAAGACCAACCCTCGTTCAGTTCTCTTTCTATCTCTGAAATCCTCTCTTCCACTCTTTCGCTGCTGGGAAACGAAATTGAATTGAACGATATTATTGTTGAATTGAGAATTGATAAAAATCTACCGCCAACATATGGCAATCAGCGTGACCTGCAGCAGGTATTTCTAAATCTGATTATGAATGCTATCCATGCTATGCCTGACGGGGGAACCTTAATTATTAAAGCAGAGCTTGATCAAAACAAATCGCTGAAAATAGATATTGTGGATTCCGGCACAGGAATCCCTGCTGAAAACCTGCATAAGATCTTTGAACCATTTTTTACGACGAAAGAGGTCGGAAAGGGAACAGGGTTAGGTCTATCAGTCAGTTACGGCATTGTTAAAAACCATCAAGGGGAAATCGATGTTTTCAGTCAAATCGGAAATGGAACGACCTTTTCCGTCACCCTTCCGACAAGCATCGAGCCGAAGCACTAATAGAGTGGGTGCAAAATGCATCATAAAAGGACCTCTTATTCCTGAAAAATATCCCACTGTTTATTCCTCTTTTTACCCATTTTCATGAGGGTACTATCCTTCCACCTGGCATCTTTTAAATCCTTTACAGGTAAGGGTTTAAAAGACTGTTGGCTATCGATTTCAGTTGACCACCCGCATCTGTTTTTGACGCAAAGCCCTATATACAAACTTTTTTGATTGTCTTTCAATAAGCAATTTGCTAGCGTTGGAGCGTGTTTTAATGTGATTGTAAATGCTATCTTGATGACGATGATATACCAAATTTATCAATTCGCTTTACCATTTAGCAGATTCCTGGTTGGTTTTCAAAAGCAAATGCTACAGAATTTCCCTATTCGCACTTTTTCCCTCACATTATATTGATGCAACAAAGAAGCGTTTGAAAAAATTCTGTTTTCTCATTCAGTGAATGGAATTGGCTTGAATGGATTGTCTGGGGAGCCAGTAACTTCAGGGGGGGGAGTTGACGAATTCGGGAACCCAGGTTCAACCGCGCCAAATGGATTATTAAGGAGGCTATAAGTGAAAGGACAATATGAAATCATGGTACTGGACGATGAACAGATCGTTTGTGAGAACCTTGAAAAATTTTTTCGGAAAAAGGACTTTATTGTTGAAGCGTTTACCGAAAGTCAAAAAGCACTGGATCGACTAAATGAAAAGAAATTCGATGTGGTCATCACAGACTTGAAAATGGCCGGCCCGGATGGCATCGATGTGCTTGTTTATTTGAAAAGCCAGGATATTGATACCCAGGTGATTATTATAACTGGATATGCAGATATGGAAAGCCGGTTGGCTGCCGAATACAAAAAAGCTTTCAGTTATCTCCTGAAACCGTTCAAAATGGAAGAACTGGAACGCCTTGTCGTGAAAGCTGCCAAAAAATCCCGTTAACCGGATGTTTTATAGGATTGGGTCATTTGCCCGCCAATTGGTTTGAATCCGAAAAGGGACTTTTAGATCTTAGACCTTGGTCAATCCCTTCGAATGAATGGGTGCCCTCTAACAGAGTTGGTAACATGGAAAAAGATATCAGCATCATCATACTGGATGACGAACCCATTGTGTGTAATCAACTTGCAACCAGCCTGAAAAAAGAGGGGTATACTACTGAAGTGTTTACGAATAGCCAAGATGCCATCGATTGTTTGGCCAAACAGCAATTTGATATTCTGATTACAGATCTCAAGATGAAGGGGTTAAAAGGAATAGACGTTATTCGCTTTGCGAAGGATAAGCAACCCAACATTCAAGTGATCGTTATCACCGGTTATGCCACAACGGCGATGGCAAATGATGTGCTCGCGGCAGGAGCTTTGCACTTTGTACCGAAACCGTTCAAGCTGCAGCATATCAAAGATCTCATTGCTGATATGAACATCGAATTGAGTGACTCTTCCTAGAGATCCCCCTCTCGTACTGCTGATATTGGCGGGCTGTGTAATTTTACGTGACCGAACTTGATTAAGGGTCGGCTCAATAATTACTTGGCATTTTGCCAGCAAAATGTCCGGTCTTTATAGGACTTTTGTGGACAGCTTATGCCAAGTTATTTTTGTTCGATCCCTAAGGAGGGGATTATCCCGAACATGAAACAAAAAAAACAATAGTTTATTAACCAACATATTGCCATGATGAATTTTTTTATCTATCTGCCGATTGCCGGTGCCAGTGTGAATATTTTTCTTCTTCTGGGTTTAGGGGGTGCAGTCGGGTTTTTATCCGGTTTGTTCGGAGTTGGAGGTGGTTTTCTTTTGACGCCATTGTTGCTGATGATCGGGATAAATCCGGTGGTCGCAGCCGCTTCAGATTCAAATCAAATTGTTGCTGCTTCCTCCTCTGGAATGTATGCCCACTGGAAAGCCGGTAATGTTGACTTTAAGATGGGATTCATTTTGATCCTCGGTGGAATTCTTGGCGGGACCATGGGGGTTCATGTCATCAAAATTCTGCGACAGATGGGAAACGCTGATTTCTTGATCAAAACCTGCTACGTGATTATGCTGGGAGTTGTCGGGCCCTACATGTTTTATGAAAGTCTGACCAAACTACGGCCGAGAAAGAAAGCCCCACCCCAGGTAAAAACAGGGGGGCCGGGTTGGCTCAGTAAGATCTTTACAAATCTGCCATTTCAAATGCATTTCGAGAAATCCGGTGTTTCCATGTCCGTTATTATTCCGTTTTTACTGGGAATTCTGGTGGGTGTTCTGGCTGCGATTATGGGTGTCGGAGGTGGATTTATTATGGTCCCGATCATGGTTTACCTGTTGCGCATGCCGATGCATGTGGTGGTGGGAACCAGCCTGTTCCAGGTTCTTTTCACGTGTGTCAACGTTACATTTATGCAGGCCTATACCAACCATTCTGTTGATCTGGTTCTGGCACTGTTGCTGCTGGCTGGATCGACCCTGGGTGCTCAATTCGGAGCGCAGGTCAGCCAGAAACTGAAAGCGGATCAATTAAAAATACTGTTATCCATTATCATTATTATCACGATGGTCAAAATGCTGTCTGGTTTGTTAATCGCTCCGGACCTGCTGTTTATGCTGAAAGGAGGTCATTAATGAGGGAATATTCTGAGTTACGAAAGAGGTGCTGGCTGGCTGTCGCAATTACCCTGTTTTTTTTGATGGCTAGTCCCTGTGTTGTGCTGGCGGATGGCCAATTGCCTCCTGAAATGGCTTCCTTTCAAATATCACCGCCTGAGATTCAGATTGGTGCTTTATATCATGGTGGGCAACTGAAGATTGATATTACCAGTTTACCTGACGATCAAATTGCACTGAAACTGGAAGGAAAAAGAGAGTCGATCAAGTTGAGTAAAAAAGGCAAGGTTTCCATTTTGTGGATGACAGTAGGAGAGGTTGTATTTCATAATACGCCCCAGGTATATGTGATCTACGCTTCTCGAAAACTGGAAGAGCTGGGTTCCGCTTCCGAGCGGTTGCGTCTGGGGCTGGGTTATACTGCACTGAAGAATCAGGTGCGAATAGAAGGATCCAGCCAGGAGCGGCAAGAGAGCTTTGT
>JAOZRE010000434.1 GCA_029940215.1 bacterium
TAGAGTCCGGAAAATTGAAAAAAATCCATAGTGGGATGAATTTAAGCTAAAGAAGATAGTAACACTGGCATAAAAGGGGGACAGGATTCCGTGGGATAGGGATTCCTGTCCCCCTTTTTCGTTTTGATGCTTGTAGTTGCTGGCACCCATCCGTGCTTGAAAATGATCTCATTATCAGGGAGAATAGCTTTCCAACAGGATTCAGTTCCGATGGTTGATGGCGGAGGTTTGTGAAGCGGTGCATTGATATTTGACGGTGAAAATGAATACAGAACGATTTCATATTGGAGATGGTTGTATCTGCTGGTCGCTGGGTGATGATATCAGCCTTGAGACCTCTGCCAGGGTTCTGGGTATTTATCGGTCGCTCAAGGCCGGCAAGCTGATGAAGGAACTCCAGATCCACGACCTGGTGCCTTCCTACAACGCCCTCGCTGTTCACTATGATCCGGTTCACTCCCATCTGGATGCCATCATAGCAAACGTAGAACAAATGATTGAGCTGCAGTTGTCTGGTGATCCGGATTCATCGGTGCCTGCTGCAAAGAAAGTGGTGATTCCGGTGGATTATAGCGGCGAAGACCTGTCGCGGGTGGCTGAGATTAACGGGTTGAGTGTGCCCGATGTGATTAAACTACATGCCGGTGCCATCTATACGGTGGCCATGGTGGGCTTTCTGCCCCACTTTCCCTATCTGATAGGACTGGACAAACGGCTGGAGACGCCGCGACTTGACAATCCCCGGAAAGCTGTCGCTGCGGGTTCGGTTGCGATCGGGGGAGCCCAGACCGGCATTTATCCGATTGAGTCGCCCGGCGGATGGAATATCCTGGGATATACCGACCCGGCACTGTTGAAATCCATTGAACCGGGAGACATGATTGAATTCAAGCCCATGGAGCAGACGTGATTAACATAAATTGTGATATCGGTGAACGCGGCGCTGACCATCCGGTTGACCTGCAACTGATGACCCTGATTCAAATCGCTAATGTTGCCTGTGGCGGGCATGCGGGAGATCGGGAAAGTGTCGCGGCCTTCAGAAAACTGGCCGACCGGAATGGGGTGAAGGTGGCCGCTCATCTCTCCTATCCGGACCGGGAAAATTTTGGTCGGAAATCGATGGAAATATCGCCTGAAAACCTGCAGGCGGCCCTGGACAATCAGTACCGGTTGATGCAGGATGTGAAAACCGTCAAGTTTCATGGTGCGTTGTATAATGACTCCTGTGTCAACGATCAACTGGCTCTGACCCTGATTGAGTGGTTGCTGAGAAAGGGAATTACTGAGGTGATTACCCCTTTCGATTCGCTGCTTGCTACAGGCTGTCAGAAGAACCATATCCCTGTTATGGCAGAGGCATTTGCTGAACGGCGATATGCCTGGTCTGCAGAGACTGGTCGGCTGAGCCTGGTCAATCGCAAGTATGACTATGCCAGCATCCACGATTGTGATGAGGCCGTTCGGCATGCCGTTGATATCATAAAAAACCGCCAGGTGAATGCCACCTTTGAAAATGATGCGGGAGAGCCCAGGTGGAAGATTGTCCCAATCCAGGCTGAAACCATCTGCATCCATTCAGATTCAGTCATCGCACTGGAACTGGCTCAGAAACTCGCCGCTGCCTTTAACATGTCCATCACATAGTCTGCCATGTACGAACTCATCAACAAGGGATTGTGCCGGAATGTCGGACTGCCCGATTATGGAAAACAGGATCGAGGCGTGTCCCCGGGAGGTGCCATGGACCTGTTTTCCTTTGCAACCGGCAACCTGGTGCTTGGCAATCCTTCAGGGGAGCCTGCCCTGGAGATGATGATTGCACCTGAAATCCGGTTTCTGGAGGAGTGCCAGGTCATTCTTACCGGAGGCACCTATGATGCAGTCTGGCTGTTTGCCGATGGAAGGGAACAACCTGTCAATCATGCAGAGGTTTTCAACGCTCCCGCAGGTTCCACCCTGCGCTTTGGTAACAGGCAGCTTGGCTTCAGGACCTATCTTTGCTGCAGAAAGGCAGAGAGTGGTACCCATAAATTCATCGGACGCAGTCGGGGCCCCTGGGATGAGATCGCCTCCTGGCGGGATCCGGAGAACTGCATACGGGTAATGGAAGGACCGGAGTATCGCTACCTGGATCACCCCGATTTTTTTGTTAATGCCCCCTGGAAGGTCAGCAACGATCTCAGTAATATGGGCATGCGGCTGGAGTGTCTGAGGGACATGCCTTCCGTATCTCTGGAAAACATGATTTCGGGACCAGTCAGTGATGGAACCGTTCAGCTGACACCAAAGGGGCCCATTATTTTGTTGCGATATCGACAAACCGTTGGGGGGTATCCCCGCATCTTCAATGTGATCAGTGCGGATCTTGATCAGCTGGGACAGTTAATGCCCGGCCATATTATACGTTTCAGGCAGGTTAATCTGGATGAAGCAGGGATGACCGCCGCCCGAAAAGCTGTGGCGTTGGACAACATTCGGGAACGATTTGCGGAGGGGTAGAGCATTCTTTTTGCTGGAATCCAATGAAGAACCATCAGGGGTGATGCCCCGTGAAACGGGGTAGACCCTCTGATGGAGTGACTGAGGCCGGCAGCTAGAGGAGGAATAGGAGATGCTGCCAGCCCCATGGAAGGGATCAGGGGATCGTACAAAAATAACTTGGTATAAACTGTCCGCAAAAGTCCCATAAAGACCGGACATTTTGCTGACAGAATGCCAATTAAATTTTGAGCCGACCCCTAAATGTCGTAGTACATGTAGAATTCGTGCGGATGCGGGCGCAATCTGATAGCATCGACTTCGTTTTCCATTTTGTAGTCAATCCATCTATCGATCACATCCTGTGTGAACACGTCACCTTTCAGCAAGTACTCATGATCTTCCTTCAGAGCATTCAGTGCCTCGTCCAGAGAACCCGGAGCTTTTCCCATCTTCGCCAGTTCTTCAGGCGGCAGGTTGTAGATGTTCTTGTCCTGTGGATCGCCAGGATCGATCTTGTTCTGAATGCCGTCAAGAACAGCCATCATGATGGCCGCAAATGCCATGTAACCGTTACATGAGGGGTCCGGAGTCCTGAACTCGATCCGCTTCGCTTTCGGTGAGGTTGAGTACATGGGCAAGCGGATGGCCGCGCTTCTGTTTCGACCTGAATATGCCAAGTTGATCGGTGCTTCATATCCCGGAACCAGACGTTTATAAGAGTTGGTTGTCGGGTTGGTGATGGCGCAAAGAGAAGAGCAATGCTTCAGAATTCCGCCGATGCCCCACATAGCTTCCTGGGACATGCCGCCGTATTTGTCGCCGGCGAAAAGCGGTTTGTCACCGTTCCAGATGCTGATGTGGGTGTGCATTCCACTACCGTTGTCACCAAAGAGCGGCTTGGGCATGAAGGTGACGGTTTTATTGTTTCTCTGGGCCACGTTCTTGATCACATACTTGAACCAGGCCAGCTGGTCGCCCATATGTTTCAGTGTTTTAAACCGCATATCGATCTCAGCCTGACCTGCAGTTGCCACTTCGTGATGCTGGGCTTCAATATCGATTCCAAGCTCTATCAGGGTTAACATCATCTCTGATCTCAGATCGTGCTGGCTGTCAGTCGGAGCAACCGGGAAATAGCCCTCTTTAGCTCTTGGTTTGTAGCCCAGGTTGGGGCCTTCATCACGTCCGGTATTCCAGTTTCCCTCAACGGAGTCAATTTCGTAGAAGGACATATGAGCGCTGCTGGTATCATACTGAATACTGTCGAAAATGAAGAATTCAGCTTCAGGGCCGATATAAACTGTATCACCAATACCCGTTGAC
>JAOZRE010000435.1 GCA_029940215.1 bacterium
CATAGACGACAGGGGTAAAATGGAAAATCTTGTTTTGCTAACTGCGAAATGTGAGGTATTAATGGTAGGTGTTGAATTCTTTCTCTAGCAGCCTGTCGGATTGACAGGGTAAAAAGTCCCGGTGTAATTCGCCTTGAGAATATATGGAAAGATAATAGATCCTGTGTATCCGCACATCCTTTCCAATATACAGGCTATATATCCTGCCAGTGGATATTCCCTATGTTTTTGGGCAGGGGCAGGGATGATTTGCAATTGGTTATCAAATACCCGGTTCCCTTGCTTTGATCGGTTTCATTCAGTTTTAACCAATACTGCAGGTTCTTATAAAAGGCGGGTTTGATGTTTTTAGACAGTTTAATTTCATGTGGGGTATAGCTGCCTTTCTCCGACGTGATCAGGTCAACTTCGATTCCGCTTTGAGAACGCCAATAATATAGCTCCGGTTTAATACCACGCCCTAATTTGTATTTGTATACTTCAGATATAATCGCAGTTTCAAAAATAGGACCAGCCAGCGGTCCATTCAAGAGGAGGTTAATGTCACTTAGTCCAATCAGATAATTAACCAGCCCGATATCAAAAAAATACAGTTTTGGTGCTTTGATAATTCTCTTTCCCAGGTTTTTAAAAAACGGAGGTAACAGGAAAATGATATAGCTGGCTTCCAAAATAGAAATCCACCGCTTTACAGTAGGTACGGATATTCCAAGTTCATTCGACAGATGTGAATAGTTGAGAACCTGGCTGGTACGTGCTGCCAGAAGTCTTAATAGTTGTTCAAAATCCCTGATATCTGAAATATTCATAATTGAACGAACATCTCTCTCCAGATAGGTCTGAACATAGCTGGAGTACCAGATATCTCTCCTGACCGCTGAGTTTACCGCAGGTTCAGGGTAGCTGCTCCCTAACAGAAAATCTTCCAGTGAGTTGATATTTTTTCTTTCCCGAAGTTGAAAAGTGGGGAGTGAGAGCACGGCTGCCCTGCCTGCGAGTGATTCTGATATGTGTTTCATCACCGAAAACTGCTGCGAGCCGGTGATATACCAGGTGCCAGGTGTGCGATCCCGGTCCACAAGTATTTTGATATAGGATGCCAGTTCCGGCATTTGCTGAATTTCATCAATTAAAACAGGTTTTTGTACCTGTTTCAGGTAAGACAAGGGATCATCCCTGAGCAGTTCTCTAAAACCCGGGTCATCAAGATTTATGACCGTGGCCCCCTTACCTTTCAGAAACATACTTAACAACGTACTTTTGCCTGATTGCCGTGGGCCGGTAACGACTGTTACCGGGAATGTCTTTTGAACTTCTTCCAGGACCGTCTCTATCAACCTGGGCCAATATACACTCGCCATGATCTTACCCATATTCATTAGCTGAATTTATTTCTTGACTAATTTAATATTAAATATTAATTTTGTCAAGAAATAAATTCATGACGGCTGTCATCACATAGCAAAGTATCAAATGAATATGACCTGTCAGTCAGCAGCTGATCAAGCTTGCCTCTCTCGTTTGCAGGGCGAGAGAGATAAGATTCGCAATAGGGACTCGCACTCTTTCAGAAATTACCCGCCAAACTTGACATTCAGAGCAACTCCCATAGAGGGCGTGGAACTCCACTTGTAGATATCCAGCAAACTCCCCATTTGTTCTGCTCCGGCTGTGGACTGGCCTGCTGCGTTCAATACGGCGATGTTAGCAGTATTTGTCGCAATGTCTTCCCTCAGCTTTGAATTTTCACTGGCCGTCATGGAATTGTAGAAAATGGTTAGGGACGCTGTATCAGAAAGTGCATACACATAGTTAATATGCATGGTGGAAGCGAGTTCGGTGCCAACCGTCGCATTTTTGTCCTCACCCCATGCAGGTGTGGTTTGGGCTGTGTATTCCGCTACAATCTTGCCGTTATCGCCCAGCTTGACTGCGGTTCCAAGTGTTGTCATGAACAGTTCAACACCCCTTCCACCCTGGTTGTTCAGCCTTTCTGTTCCCAGTGCAGCCAGCGACCGACGGCGTGCGTATCAAAAGGGAAGATACAAAGGGCAGAGAAGCCATTGCCCAGTACATCATGCGTAACGTCTTCAACATCAAGAAGGTTAAATTTGTAGAAAAGACCAACAAAGTGATCTATCAGGGACGGATGAAAAAAGGCAAAAACCGGAAAAACTTCGAAGTATATTCCGCTAACGAATTCATCGCTACCTTAACCCAACATATCCCCAACAAGTTTGCCCAACTTTCAAGGTATTTTGGTTTTTTATTCTAATAAGAGTAGGGGAATGCGGGCGAAAGCGGAACAGGTGGAGCATACCCCTGATACCGCTGAAGAAAACAACAAGGACAACGTCAATATCATCGACGTTTCAAAATACCAGCCTAAAAAAGTGCCATCACTCACTTGGTGCGAATGTATCAAGAAAATCTGAAAGAGAATTCTATAGGTGATTTGTGACGAACATAGAAAAATATTGTGGATTGGCAGAAACCTTCCTATTCTTACTTGTCCAGAGCAACCTGATTTAACTTGCTATTATTTGTCGATTCTCGACACTTGAAGGTCGATTCAATTCCCCGAAAGTCAAAACCTTCACTTGGGGCCATTTTTGTCTATCATTTCTCTTTTCTGTCAAATCTATTTTTTCCAATCTTCGACGACTAGTTTAGGGACACGACTAAACTCCTTTGTGTTATGAGTAATCAATCGAAATTGGTTAGCAACAGCAATAGAGGCAATCTGCAAATCACGTTCGCTGATCGATATTCCTTTTTTCTCAAGATATGACCGGATTGTCGCATATTTACGTGCAGCATCTTGATCAAATGGATATATGTCAAGTTGCGAACAGATCGCTTCAATTCGGTCACGTCGCAGTTTCTTTTTTACTGGAGACTTCTCGATTCCATATAGAATTTCAGCCAGCGTAATTGTCGAGATCGCGAGGTCGCTTGGTTTCTGATTTTTTAGCTTCTCCAGGATTACTTCATCTCCTCGCATCCAATAGCTGACAATATTCGTGTCAAGAATAATCATCTTTTATTTGTCCAAGTCAAAAGGTGTAGAGGATAGCGGTATCGGAATATCGAAATCGGGATCGGCATTAAACAAATCCCAAAAACCATTTGCCCACTTTTCTTTATCCAAAGGCTCCAAGATAACCTTATTCCCTTCCTTCCGAATCTTGACTTCTCCACCTTCAAAACGAAATTGTTTTGGTAGACGAACAGCTTGAGAGCGCCCGTTCTTGAATAGCTTTGCGATTGCTTCCATAAAATCTCCTTATGATAATCAAACTGGAAAAAGATATATACCAGTATATACCCAGCCGACAGTTAGGTCAATCCACAGTTTATCAAATCTGAACAAACTCAAACCGCGTCTGGACTTCGATAAACAGCAGTATGTTTCGTTAAAAAGGGAAGCCTCCGGGAGTTTTTCCATTTCAGGCGTGCAGGACAAAATTTCACTAACAATACAAGACGGCAGACTAGCACCAACAAAAACCGGTGGTTTATACATTCTAAAACCGGTTCCGACCTTGGAGGTCCCCCAATTTCAAAATGATATCCCCGCAAATGAACATCTGACAATGCAATTGGCCGCACAGGTCTTTAAGATCAACACAGCATCAAACTGCCTGGTGCGCTTTAATAGTGGCGAACCCGCTTATTTAATAAAAAGGTTTGACGTATCTGATGGCGCAAAGATCGCACAGGAAGATTTTTGTCAATTATTGAATATGACCGAGGAAACGCATGGTCAAAACTATAAGTACGATTCCAGTTATGAACAGGCAGCT
>JAOZRE010000436.1 GCA_029940215.1 bacterium
TCATCACCATCTCCCTTGGATTCCTGCAGATACAGTTTAGTTGCTTTTCTACTAGGAATGATCGTTTTTAGAAATATGTAGTCTTTTTCAATAACATGAGGGACAAGATATATGTACTCATCAATTAGGACAAAATAGATTTTTTGTCCGGGATAATTCTCCTGGCCGGGATGATCTGCTTGTTTCCAGACATCCCCATGTGCCAAATGAAATATAATCTGCTCAAAGGAGATATTCCTTACTTTTTTCAGCCACTCATTTTTTTCTGGATTCCATTCATATTTATTGAGTAGAGTCATCCCCTCCCCTTGCGGACAGAGAAGACGACCCCCTCGCAGATCCCCGCATGCGGATTTCCCGCACGGGGCTCTTCAAATTCCGTTTCAGTCGGATCTATAATCACTTGATCGACACCTAAAGCCTTCGATCCATCTATTGCTTTATATGCCTCATGAAACGTATCTTTATTAATATGATTCATGAGATTAGAAAACAGGGCTTGCTTATCCTGCGCTCTACGACTTATTTTGGTCTGCCAGCTAGAGAGGAACTCCAATTGCTCGGAGATCCTCTCACTCTGCCCGTGAATTCCACTGTTGAAAGCAGTTCGGGTGCTGTGAGCCAAATTCGGTTTTTGTTGACCCCTTCGCTCCATAGGCATTACCCTGCTTCTTCGCTACTATGAGTCAATCTGACTTCCTTATGGGAATTTGTACTTGTCTTGAGGTCCGTCCCCCTTGATTTCGTACTTTGGCATCCTGCCGACCCCGTAAGGATCTCCCAAGTTCCAACGTTTACTATATCCACATGCTGTGCTCTTAGACCCCGGGGAAGCGATCCTCACTGTAGTGAGTATCGTGTTGTCTTCGCCAGAACATGAAAGGCTCGTCCTTCCCACATCGTTAATCATCTCTCGGAGCTCCATCGCTTAAGGGTGATATTCCACCCAACGGCCTATGGACTCTCTGTCTACACTTCACTCGCTTCGTTACCTGACAAGCGCAAGACTCAATACAAGGCGCCCTACGGACTTACCTTCGACAGGGCTTGCAGTTTTACGCTGCTCACCTGTAAGCAAACGCCAGCTTGCTTGGCGTACCATGTACTATTTGTACATTTTTTAGATGTACAAGTCAAGCAATGTCTCTAAATACAATGAGGATACATTTTATCTAATTTAGAAATCGAGGCTCAGTATTGATGTGATAAAATTGGAAAGTGTTGGATATAGTTGTGGGAGGTTGAACCCACTACTCGAATTCTAATTCAATACAATCATTGAATATTTCATTTGGCGGGAATGTCAATTCAGTGTTTTTTCGGTGTATCCTTTGATAGATAAAATCGGGTTGAATCGTATGTTTTGCGAGTTATGATATCAGAGTTATAAACAAGTATAGTCAGAAATTAAAGGGCACCCCAATGTCGCTAAAATGTCAATTGGGTGGCAACCTATCCCCAGCAAATCCAATAAAACCATTGATAGATATGGATTGAAAAACGGGTGTTTTGAAGAAGAAAAAGGAGGTAGCTTACTGAAATATATTGGTAGCTCCACCAGGACTCGAATGACAACGTGTTTCATGTCACACAAATGTGAAACATTTGCTGCATCTCAGGTTTCAGAAACCGGAGTTGGATCTCTGGGAGTAATTGGTATCAGAGGATTTACAGAGGGGAGGGGTATGGAAGTGTTAATGACACTTAAGAGCGTCCCTTGGTTCTCCAGCATGGAAGTTCAATTTGACTTTTTAGGAAAATGGAACTTGACGAGACTGAGTAAAGACATTATGTATTAGAAACATAATGTTTGATAAGCATAATGTTAGTCAAGGTATTTTCTATAATCGCCAATTCCGAATTAGTAAAGAAGAAGGAGGCTGATGCGATTACCATTTTTGAATCGACAGAAAGAAATGGAACGAATTGAGAAATCAATTCGTTCAGAATCAGCTGAATTGATTGTTGTTTATGGACGACGACGTCTTGGAAAAACCAGGCTTCTGCGGCGTGTTGTCAATCAAAATGACATATATTTCATGGCTGATCGGAGTGAGAAAGCCATTCAGTTGAATGCTATGGCAGTTGAGATTGGCCGAATTGTGCCTTCATTTGATCAAGTCGAATATTCCACATGGCAAGCATTGTTTTCAACATTGAATAGCAGGGTTGAAAAGCATTTATGCTTGGTTCTGGATGAATTTCCCTACTTAGTACAAAGTGCCCCGGAATTGCCGAGTGTTATTCAAAAAATCGTTGACAGCCCGGATAACATGATAAGTTTGGTTCTCTGTGGATCATCCCAGAGAATGATGCAAGGCTTTGTACTGGATTCAAGTGCTCCTCTATATGGCCGTGCGACTGAAATTGTCAAAATTCGCCCTATGAAGGCGTCGTGGGCATCCAAGGCACTGGGTTTGCGGGGGATCTCTGCAGTTGAAGCCTATTCAGTTTGGGGTGGTGTTCCTCGGTACTGGGAGCTGGCTAGCCGATTTCCTGATTTGGAAACAGCTATTAAAGGATTGGTTTTCGACCCGGATGGTGTTCTTCACAACGAACCGTTTGGATTACTACTGGACGACATGCGTGGTCTTGCGCAATCGCATTCTCTATTGTTTTTAATCGCTAATGGTCATCATCGACTCTCCAAGATATCATCCAGACTAGGGAAAAACGCAAGTTCACTTACACGACCTCTGACTAATCTGATTGAATTGGGATACCTAAAGCGGGAATTGCCGTTTGGTGAAAGCTTAAAGTCAACCAAGCGAACTTTATATATGTTAATCGATCCATTTTTAATTTTCTGGTACAGGTTCGTTCAAAAGAATCGTTCTCTTCTTGAACAAGACCTTGTCGATGAAGTATACGCTGGATTTGAGAAAGCCTTTCCCCTGCATGTCAGTGGTGTATGGGAAGAATTAGCCCGAAATTCTGTGTCAGCCTTGAGGATTGCGGACATCAGTTGGAAGCCTGCTCAGCGTTGGTGGGGCAAAGGAAAAGACGGCAGGGAAATGGAGATTGATGTCGTCGCCGAGTCCTTTGATGGCTGCCATCTCCTTTTGGGGGAAGCAAAATGGGAACAGAATTCGGATTTGAACAGTATAAAAATAAAACTGATGCAAAACGCAGAGAATCTGCCATTTGTAAAGGATAGAAAACTGACTTTTGCCTACTGGTTAAAGAGTATTGACAAGTCATCGTTCCCAGATAGCTTGATTTACTTACCGAACGATATTATCGTTCCACCAGAATGACTGTTCGTTGTCAGAGAGTTGTTGAGTTACAAACAATCATTTTTCCCCCACATCTAGGAGAAATCAGCTAAATTGAGACCGCTAAATGATAGTAATTTGGTTTTTGCGGATCAAGCTGAACAGGGGGCGCGAGTGACTCATCATTCGGCCTGCGGTGCATGTTCTTCACTACAGGACCTTGCGGTCTACCTGGGTCAGCCAGATTTAACAACGCCTGTGCGACGATGTGCCGTGCTAAGTTTTAGTGAGCCGTTAAGCCTCGGTTGTCTTAAAGATCTGGGGTTTACCCAGGCGTGTGCGAAAACCTGGTTTTACAACGCCAGAAATACCGCTCGCCATTGCAAAGCGTTGTGTTTGAAATCTTGGGTCACTGGTGAACCTAATAATCTCTCGGATGGCTCTCTCAATGCTTGTCTTGCCTGCGATGAGTCAGTGTCGGGTTCAGTATTTAAACGGGTGGCGGGGCGAACCCGGCGAAACTCTGGCATTGAATCTGCCATACAAAGAGGTGACGAAGAAGTAGTCGAATTGGAACACAACTACTAA
>JAOZRE010000088.1:0-217 GCA_029940215.1 bacterium
TTCAAGTTATATCCGGGTATTTTCAGGTAAAATAGCCCCATCCAGGCTCAGTAAAAAAAATTGGTTTCCCCTGTCACACTTCGGTCATTAGTCTCTGATTTAATTCACACAGGTTTGAACAAAGGTCCGGCATGCCGATGTGAAAGGCATTTTCCAGCATGTGTGCTCTTTTTCTCAATGCCTGCCCCTGATAGCGCCGACCCGGCTGATTGATCCC
>JAOZRE010000088.1:227-14099 GCA_029940215.1 bacterium
GAAGATGAAGCAGAAGAGGAATTTACTCTGGTTGGCGCAGCAGAAGCAGATCCGCGAACACGTCGACCTGCCCCTGATAGCGACGACCCGGCTGATTGATCCCGATGACAATATGATTGGAACGGTCCACTACCGGCAGAATCATCGCTTGGGACTTAAAGCATTTAGATATATTATACACCATCTTCTTATAGAGTTGATCGGGCTCACTCCACAAATTCATGATCAATACCCCATTTTCTTTTAAACGACTTTTACAGACATTCATAATGGAGAACCCCTTAATCGAATCGGACAAGCCGTCTTTGTTAAAAACGTCCAGCACGATGATGTCATAACAATTTGCCTTAGTGGTATGGAAATACTCCTTCACATCACAGATATAAATAATCAACCGGGGATCGCGGGGCAGGTGAAAGTAATCATAAGCCAAATCAACTACTTTTTCTCTTATCTCTACAACATCGATGTTGCAATCCGGATAGTGGTGCAACAGGAATTTAGGCACGGAACCCCCGCCCAAACCTACATTCAGGATGGATCTCGGCCTGTCAACAAACAGTAGGCCGGCCATCATCGTCTGGGTATAAGACAGAACCAGTTCGTGGTGCGACTTCAGGCTCATGGCACTCTGCTTCTCCCGTGTACCAAAATGCAACGATCGATTCTGACGGTCGTCAACCACTTCCATCAGCCCCATTTCATCAATGGCTTCAAAAACCAGTTTTCCTCTATAGCGCCTAGTAGTTGGAAGTCCATCTCCTTTTCGTTTTCCCAGCATACCACTCATCCTTTCAATCAGGCGCTCTCCCCTGCTTTGGCGCTCAGGTACCGATGTTTATAGTCAAGAGACAGCGCTTCATAGTCTGCTGCGGATACTTTCCCCATTTGAAAGTCAACTTCCAACTCTGTGATCATTTCCAGGATGGATAACGCTTCATTGAAGTGACTCTCTCGACTCTCCTGATGGAAATAGGGCGCCTGCTTTTCCATAAACAGGGGCTTGAATAATACGAAAAAGGAGACTACCACCGCCAGAAGGGCGGACAGAATCAGGCTGATATCAGGCATGGGATTCTCATCTAAAGCTGTTTTAAATCATTTTCTATCTGCCGCAGTTCCGCCTTGGAAAGCGGGCTGGTATCAATTCCGACTGTATCACGGGATTTTTTCCACAGGTACTTAATCAGGATCAGTATGGTAACCAGAATAATCAGACCCGGCAGAGTCCAGAGCAGCAAAGAAATACCCTCTTTCTTCGGGGATCTGAGGATCCATTCACCATAGCGCTCCTCGAAAAACTGCAGGATTTCATCTTCTGATTTTCCTTCCTCCAGCAGTTCCCGAATCCGCTGTTTCATATTCAGGGAGAGTCCGGCGTCGGATTCCTTGACGGACATTGCCTGGCAGGTTGGACAACGGAGTTTGTGGGCAATCTCCCTCACCCTGTTTTCCATATCCTCGGATCCGAACAGTAATCCTGAGAAACCTATTCCAATCAAAAACAACACCAATTTCCTGGTATTCATAGTTGATATCTCATTCCAGACAGGATAAAGTTACCTGCCTCATTTTTTACAGTTGACCCGAAAGAAAGCTATCAATCGTTTTTCTGCTAATGGCCCCTAACACCTTTTCAGTGATGACGCCGGTTTTGTCGATCAGAAACGTCTCAGGAACAGCCGTGACACCATAATCGAGGGAAATCGTACCGGTTTTGTCATCAGGTGCCAAAAGGTAGGTTTTTCCGTAGCGGCGAATGAAACCCAGTGATGCCTCGCGTGTATCGTTAATGGCAATCCCGATGAAAACCGCGCCCTCGTCTCCATATTGCTGCCAGGCTGCCTCAATGATATGTGCCTCCTGTCTGCAGGAGACGCACCATGAGGCCCAGAAATTCAATATAACCGGCTGCCCCCTGAACTGCTCCAGGGAAATTGCCTGTCCGTCGAAAGTGGTTGCCTGAAATGACTTTGCTGTTTTTTGAAGCTGTGCCGAGGGGATCTCTCCCGGTCGACTCGAGTAAAACAGCCCGTAGATCAGGACAATAACCAGACCGACCGTGAATGATATTCCCAGCAAAAAATATAGTTTTCTATTCATCGTCATCAATCGTTAAAGATCCTCGTTTTTTTCTCAGCTGGACCGGCTTGTAGGACATGCTGTACACAAATCCGATAATAAAGAAAATCACACTGGCCCAGATGAAATTTACGAGGGGGTTGATATATACATTCAGGGTCACCGTTCCATCCTTGTTAATCGCAGCCAGGCTAATGTAAAGGTCTTCGATCACGGAATGTCGAATTGCAACCTCGGTCATCGGCTGTGGAGAAGTGGGATAATAAGATTTTACCGGCGTCAGGATATCCAGAACTTCACCATTCCGGATCACCTTAATAGCAGCGCCCACATTGCGGGCGTTGTTCCGGTTAAATTCTGTCAATTCCTTAAATTTCAATTCGTAGCGCCCGACACTTTTTGATTGTCCGGGACCGAAAGTAAAGGCTGTTTCCTGATTAAAAAAAGCACCACACACTCCTATCGTCATCGCCACAATACCCATATGAATAATCAGTCCCCCTTTGCGTCGTCCATCGCTGACCAGGGAGTTCAAAAGGCGGCCCCTAAAATTGACCGTCTTGTTGGCCTTCTTATCCGAAACGACCCTGGCATGACGGGAACGGATCAACTCGAGGATTAAAAGATAACCCGCAAAAACAGCGGTGCCACCCAACAGTATCATCTGCCACGGAGGCGAGAAGATAAAATGAACAACGGCCATTGGAACAACAGCTAGAATAAATGGAATAGCAATATTTCTGGCAAGCAGTTTCAGGCTTGTTTTTTTCCAGCCCAAAAGATGGGTGATACCCATTAGAACGACCATCAGGATGGCAATGGGAGCCATAATCGTATTGAAAAAGGGCGCCTGAATCGAAAGTTTCTTATTGGCCAGACCCTCAGCCAGTAATGGAAAAACAGTACCGTACAGAACCGTAAAACACATCACCACAAACACAATGTTATTCAACAGAAAAGCGTTTTCCTTACTGACCATTTCAGCTGTCTGAGTTCGCGAAGACAGAAGTGACTGCCGGTAAAACAGCAGACCCAGTGAAAAAACAAGTATCACAACCATAAAAGCCAGGAATGCCGGGCCGATATTGGACTTGGCAAAGGAGTGGACAGAATTCAGAACCCCGGACCGGGTGATGAAGGTCCCCAGAATCGACAGGGTATATGTCGCAATAATCAGGACCATATTCCAGATCCGGAGCCGGTTGCGCTTTTCCTGGACAATAACCGAATGCAGAAAAGCGGTTCCGGTCAACCAGGGCATCAGTGACCCGTTTTCAACCGGATCCCAGGACCAGTAACCACCCCAACCCAGCTCCACATAGGCCCACTGGGCGCCCAGAATCATACCTATGGTCAGAAAAAACCAGGCAAAGAGGGTCCAGCGGCGGGTTGATAGGATCCAACGATTATCCAGCTTCCCCCTCATCAGAGACCCTATTGCAAATGCAAAGGGAATACTGAAAGCGACATAGCCAAGATAAAGCGATGGCGGATGAAACACCATCCCCGGATTCTGCAGCAGGGGATTCAGCCCATTCCCCTCAAGTGGCGCAGGGTATTGCCTTGCCAGAGGATTACTCCAACCGATGAGTAAAAACAGCAGAAAAAGAGAAATCAGATTGAGTACAATAAGGGTATGCGGCAGAATCTCCTGATTTGTTTTCCGATATCGAAGAGCCACGGTCGCAGTGAAAAATGCGAGGATTAACTCCCAGAGAAGAAGGGAACCATGCATCCCCCCCCAGACCGCCGTAAATTTATAAAACCCCGGCAGATCCGTGCTGGAATTCCTGGCTACAAACCGGACACTGAAATCATCATTCAGAAACGCATAGCTCAACGCCAGGTACGCAACACCAACCAGAACCAGAATTGCAATAGAACTGTAGCGTGCAGACAAAATTAGATTGTAACTGTCACGCCGAATACCTGCTGCTAAAACAATAATTGCATAAGCCGCCAACACAAAGGCAGACAACATAGCAAAGTATCCAATATCGACGACCATAAGCAATCTTTAATCAAGTTATTCAGGTCCAGGCAACCTCAGCCTGAGAGTAAAAAGAGTTATGCAACATGCATCGACGAAAGCAACTGACGTTCCGTGTTTTCTTCAGTCACCAATCCCAGTTACATGTCCATTGTTTTGAGGTAGGATTCTTCACTGTCACTGTGGTCAGACACTTTGTACTCTTCATTGTGCTTCACAAGTAGAACAGTAGCTGCGAGATATTTTCCCTCCTGCAGACTTCCTTCCACAACCACGCCTTGTCCTTCGCGAAACATGTCCGGTTTAGCCCCGTGGTAGCGGACCCGCAGAATCTGCTCCGAATCATCAGATATGACAAAATCCAGTCGAGTCTTTACGGAATCCCATTGAATAGACCCCTTCTCGATCAATCCCATAACACGAATTCTTTTTTCAGCATACTTCCCGGGATTGGCCAACACCTCTGCCGGGGTGTAATAGTATGTCATATTATCCGAGCCAACAGAGATGAAGACCCCGAAAATAACTGCAACAATTAGTATTCCACCTATTACAAATTTTAATTTTTTTCTATTCATTCGTCGTTCGGTTTGTCAATTCAATCGTTTTTCGGCGAGTTGATCGCAGCTTTACGACCATTCGCAGGAAATAAACAGAGATCACAGTTATCGAAATCCCATAAGCAAGAATTAAAAATTCTGCATTCCTTAGCATAACAGCTTTCTCCTGGTTTTTGTTATTGAAATGAAACAGTGTCCGAAAAATAGTGGACAGGATGGTAAGTCAACATCTCTGGATGGCTATTTTTTATCACGGAGCCAGTTTCTGACCAGTTGAGTTGTCTTTAACGGATCCTCCAACGCTTTTTTGATAATCCTCCGTTGTGAGACTTCGGCCGACAGGGGTGTTGGAATCTCTAGCTCCTCTTCCTGGACAGAACGACCCATCGCCGGCCGGGACCTTTTTATCTGGTTTTCCATACCGGACAGGCTCTTTACCAATGGACGCAGGACATAGACAGTTATGGCAATGACAACAATGGCCCCAATAACCGACTTAATAATCAATAATATAGAATCGTATCCCGCCATTTTTCATGTGTCAATGGAGACTCTGAAGCGTTCATTCGTGGCACACATCAGGTGTCACACAGATCATATTCGATACATCAGTATAGAGCAAACGACAGTTCTTAGGCAAACACAAGCCGGACCAATCATACGCTGCTGGCCACAACAGGAGCTACTTTACCCGGCCTCAGGGTGGTGTTTGTTTTTAAAGGGGGTCGGCCAGTTACAAATCCGAAAGAATCGGTTAGAATGGGATGCATTGCCAAAGGGGAAATTGCCTCACTTTCGGCATCGGATCCGGAATACAATTAAATTTCACGGTATTGACAACCATGTCTCAGGAAAGTTGCTACAGCTGCGAAAAACCAATTCCCTCAGGACAATCCTTCTACGAAGATCACGGTGTCAAGGTCTGCCTGAACTGCTTCAGGACGAACAAACGATGCATCAGATGCCGATTTCCTTCCAAGTCCCTGACCTACATCACCGGATACGGGGACGTCTGTGAGTTCTGTGAATCGTCATTCGTCAAAGAGAGTGACATGGATTGCTATGTTTGCGGCGAGCAAATCTGGAAGGGCGCCTCATTTTACTCCGGACATAACCAGAAAGTCTGCCAGAAGTGCTTTGTTGAAGCAGAAAGCCGCTGTTTTTCATGCGGATTTCCATCGGTTGAAGGAGAAATTATTGGCCTGGGAGATATCTGTCGATTCTGCCGGAAGGACAACCTGGATAAGCGATCCGACCTAAATCCGATTATTCAGTCAATGATTCCTTTTCTGAAAAGTCATAAACACGGGATTGTTGCGCCTATTGACATACACTGGTTTGACCGGCGGGTCATCATAGGGATGCAGATTGAACAGCGGCAGGGATCAACCACCAGGTCTTTTGATGAACTACTGCGGATCTGCTATCCAATCGTATACCTGAAAGAGCGATTTTACATTATTCCCAGCCTGCCGCAGGGCTGGTTTATCTCGTTGATGATCGGGCAGCTGGCAGCAGCTGATATCTGCCAAACCTACAACCTGCTCCATATTCTGGATAACGCCCCCTTTCAGCAGCTTGCTCGTGGGTGGTGTCACTGGATATCAGTCAATACAGCCAAAGCGTTGAAACACGGGAGTATCGTCAAAGCGCTGAATCGATTTCCAGAAGGTGACATCCCCGGACTCTTTTCAAAATTCCAGGCCATGACAGATTTTCGAAAGAACAAGGAGATTATCCAGTTTGCCCATAAAAACCTAAAACAATATGCCAAGAAGTATCTGTAAAACACCGCTATCGGTTGTTCTTCATATAATCTGTCACCGCATCCAGCAGGAGTGTTGAGCGACGGATCCCCTTTTTTGCCCGGTACCTGTCAACCTTCTGAAGAAGTGCCGTCGGGAACACCACACTGAACCGTTTTGTTTTCTGTTGATTTTTCACAATTTCTTTGTCAACCGGTACCGGAATAATCTCACCCTGGTTGCGGTTTTTCTGTCTGACCTCATCATAGGTTGATGGACGGGTAAAATTGCCCATCTCCTTTTCAGCCAGCCACTCAGCCAGCGCAGCAACCGCATTTTCATACGCCTCATCCCAGTTATTTTCCTTTATCTGGGGAAGACCCAGATCCGGAAAGTAAGCTGAAACCGTGTCCTCAATCTGTCTGAAAATCGCATAATAGAATTCCATGCTGGCTCTCCTGATAATTTTCGAGTGCAAACAGTCTGGTTTTCAATTCAATTTGTTCTACGACACAAACCCAATATGCAGGTAAAGCTCACCTCGCCACTCATCCTAAAATTTTATGTATTAACCTGTAAAGAAGAAAGAAAACAAACAACAACCACCACAAGCATGATAAGCAGTAAGGTTGAAAACTGCCCTAAACCAAGGCAGAATAGTCACAGTAGCTGCTCCCACAACCAGAACTGTGACACATTCAGACAACTGAATCAGCCAAAGCTATCCCTGAAATATTAAAAAAAGGGGCACCTTTTGAACAATCAACATCAGATTCTTTCACGATTTCACCCGTTGATAAGCAAGTGGTTTGCGAAACGGTTTAAGGGACCCACCGATGTCCAGCAGAAAGCCTGGCCACACATCCTGACCGGGAATCATGTCCTGATCACAGCGCCAACAGGTAGTGGTAAAACGCTGACCTCTTATGGCATGCTGTCTGGCAGGGAGAAGTGACCAACGACACGTTTGCTGCGGTGCGAAGTGGGATTCAAAACAGATTTTCAATTCCGGATGTTGCACCTTCAAAGGGTGCGATCCACGGACGGACCCATTCATCATCAGAACGTAGTCGGTTTCAATCATGGAAAAGTGCAGTTCCATTCGCCGGCAGCTGGTTTCATCTGGAACCTGTGAACAGTGATGAAGGCTTGATAGAAGAGGATGAGTTAAAGAAAGAACGGGTCAGACAGTTGCTTGATCGATATGGCATCTTGTTTCGTCAACTACTCATGAAGGAACTGCCCACTTTCAGCTGGGCCAGTCTGTTTCGGTCCATCAGATTGATTGAACTGTCAGGAGAGATACTTTCAGGCCATTTTTTTAGCGGGTTCCCGGGCCCCAGGTTATATCTCATCGAGCATTTAGACAGTTTCAGCAGGAATTGCCGGAGAATACCGTGTTCTGGATGAATGCAACTGACCCAGCTTCCCTCTGCGGTCTGCAACTCGATTTTTTTAAAACCCACCTTCCAAAACGCCTGATCGGAAATCACCTGGTTTACCATGGCAGCCGGTTGGTACTTGTGTCGGACCGTCAGGGCCGGTCACTCAACTTCCTGATTGAAGCTAACGATCCCGATATTCAGTCCTACCTTTGTACGCTCCGTCACCTGCTATTCCGTGTATTTCAACCTCGAAAAAAAATCCCAATTAAAACCATCAACGGTAATAATGCAGCTCACAGCGAGTATCTTGATCCCCCTGAGGGTGTCATTTGAGGTAATGGTCGATCCGAAATCCATCACCCTCTACCGACTATTGAACTAGCAGACCGGCAGATAGCATCACTCCACACTGATGATGTGGTCCTGATATCCGACTGTCTGTCCGCTCCTGATCTTGCATTTTTTCCGCAGTTCAGTCTGCCCATCAACCTGGACCAGACCATCAGCCGTTACCAGCTTCGCTTCGCCTCCAGTCGCACATAGCCCGGTGACTTTCAGCAATTTTACCAATTCTATATAATCTGATTTCAGTTTGAAAGTCTCGGTCATATAATTGAAACACCTGTTCTGGCACTGATTAACTGAATACGAAATGGCCCGGATGGACCCAGACATTGAAATCCTTTATTTCCAACACCTTGAATAAACAATCGGGGAATGAACCCGATCATTCAATCTCAGCACACTCTACAGTTTCGCAAACCCTTTTTCCAGATCGGCTATGATTTCATCCGCGTCCTCAATTCCCACAGCCAGACGGAATAGGGTATCTACAATCCCCAGCTTATAACGCTCTTCCCGTGTATAATCATAGTAGCTCACCAATGCGGGATGCGTTATCAGGGTTTCCACTCCCCCCAGACTGGGGGCAATGTAGATCATCTCCAGCGAATCCATAAATCGCTTTGCCGCATCCAGATCTCCTTTTATTTCAAATGATGTAACCCCACCACCACCGGCCATTTGTGCTTTTGCAATATCGTAATGGGGATGGCTTTCAAGAAAGGGATAGTAGACTTTATCAACCTTGGGATGCGCTTCAAGATATCGAGCAATTTTCAGGGCCGCGTCATTCTGTACCTTCACACGCAACGGAAAGGTCTTCAGACCCCGAAGCAGCAGGTAGGCACAATTGGCATCGATTAATCCCCCCATGGATTTATGCAAACTCCTGATACGGCTAATCTGCTCTGCATTACCCAGAACCGCACCTGCCAGAATATCGTTATGCCCTGCCAGGTACTTAGTGGCACTGTGCATCACCAGGTCAATCCCAAATTCCAGTGGTCTCTGGTTAACAGGCGTTGCGAATGTGCTGTCAATAAATGTAAGTACGCTGTGCCGTTTCCCGATATCACTGAACTTTTCAAGATCAAACACGTTCAGATAAGGATTGGTGGGGGACTCAGAAAATATGAAAACGGTGTTCGCCTTGATAGAGGCTTCCAGCAATTCATAGTCTCCAAAGGGAACGATTGTGCATTCGATTCCAAAGCGCTTGAGATAAGATTCGCAGAATTCCAGCGTCTTCTTGTAGCAATCGTCCGTGATAATGATATGATCACCGCTGTGCACCAGAGCTAAAATGGTTGTGGTTATCGCCATCATCCCGGAGGCAAACAATACACAATCCTCTGCATTTTCCAACGCCGCCAGCCTTTTCTCTGCGATCAACTCCGTCGGGTTTCCATACCGTCCATATTCAAACCGTGCCTTGTTTTGTTTGGTATACGCCTCAATCTCCTTGCTGTCTTTGAAGGTATAGGTGGAAGTCTGAAAAATCGGAGTTGTCAATGAATCTGCGTACTTCTCCCTGCTCTCACCTGCATGAACCGCCTGTGTATTGAATGTGCTGAATTTTCTATCGTCCATCTGCTTTACTCGGTTTTCCATTAATTGAAGTCGCGCTATAATCAGAATTATAGAATAGTCAAACCCTCTCTCTTGTGTCAAGGCTGCAGCCATCGCTATTCAACGCCTGTCGATCATTGGTATCAATGATACTACCCCGTTTAAATGCTCTTTTTTCCCTGTTTGATAAGTGATATACCTTAGCAAACAAGCGATAATTTCAATTCCCTTCATTTTTCACTTTAATAATTTGCCGTTATCTGATTAAATGTCTGAGAAGCATAATCAAAAACGTCCAGATTTTGACGTCCAACTATTCATGCTCAGGAGATAAGGAGTTATGGCTGAACAAACACCACCTTCAAATAGTGATTCACCGGATTTATTACGAAAGCGGACTCATCAGGACAATCAATCCGGAGATGACAATCTAACCGCAGGTCAAAAGACACTGCCACCAAAGCGGGGACTATTGAAGCGGTCAAAGGGAAGTTCCCCTGCCGGTGGAGTAGATGCCAGCCGCCGTGTGACCAGAACTCCCATTGCCAGGCAACAGGCCAGTCCGGTATCTCAACAAACACCTGCCAGTCAAATACTGACCCCTCCGCCGTCTCCTTTCGCACAAAGTCCACCGCAAAGCCCGTCTCAAAAGGCGCCAACACCCCCGGGCAGACCCAGCCCAGGTGCCACTCGACCGGCTCCATCACGAACAGCTGTCAGGGCGCCATCCAGTATCGCAAGCGAGCGGCAAGCCAAAAATCGGCTTGACAAACGACTGCTTGAAGCAGAAGAGAGACGCAAGGCTAGTGCTGAACGAAAGAAGATAGAGGAAGAAAGGGCCGCTGCGAGGCAAGCTGCAAAGGAAAAAAGACAGCAGGCGAAAGCGCTGGCTGCCAAAAAAGCCGAAGAACAGCGCATAGAGAGGCAAAAGGAGCTGGCACGCAAAAAGGCCGAAGCAGAGAAACTCAGATTGGAGAAAGAGGCCGAGGCCAAACGGCTGGAAGAGGTACGGCTGAAAAAAGAGAAAGAAGAAGAGGTAAAACGACTGGAAGAAGAAAAGAAATTACAGGCGCAGGAAAGAGAGCGTATTCTAAAATCTATCGAATCCTACCGCGGAAAACTAAGCGAGAAAGAGCAGGAACTTGCGGAAACCATTGCTGATGAAATGGTCAAGCGAAACGTACACTGGGAGGGATATATCTCGCTGCATAGCGGTATTGGCGGCGCAATGCTTAGCTGACTGGGACAAACATGCTTCGCTATCGAATTCTGGACGCGTTTCTGTTTTGCGTCATTCTTTGTTCAACCCTCTTAATATCAAACCCGGCTTGGGCGAAGCAGGAAATGCGTCTGGCCGAGTTAGATCCCAGTAAAATGGAGCTGGGGGTATTCAATTCATACAAGCACGGAATAGTGCTGGTATCTCTGGTCCAGATCCACAAACCATCGTTCAACTGCCTTCCCAATCAGTACTTCCTCTACAACTACAAATCCGAAAGCTTTTTTGAGATCCTGGCCGCTAACCTGAAGGTCAGCAGCGGCTATACCCGCATGTTCCGCATGCGTGTTCATTCCCTGCCCGGGGTCCCGACAGAAAACCCACAGGAAAAGGAAAAACTCCTGAAAATGCTTTCAACAGCGCTTAAAATCCCAACGGAGCTCATATCCGCAGCGCAGCAAAAGAGTTTCAATGCAGACCGCATCTGCTGGCAGCAACCTGAGCTATTGGACATGCAAACAAAATCGCTGCGGACATTTCCATTCCTCGCAGCCAACCTCTGCGAAAAACAATGGTGCAGCGAGCTATACTGGACCGGGCCATCACATATTCGCCTCTGGATTCATCAGAAACCAAAGCACTTTCAACTGATCAACCTGGATGTTGAAAAAAGCACCTTTTCAGTCAAGGGTCAGTCCGCCCGCTTCGTCCGTTCCCACATTCCGCAAGCTAACGCACCCCGTGAGAATCTGGTTAACCCTCAGTCCCTGAATGGGAAGGTCCTGGTTCTGAAAAAAGCACGCGGGGGCAGTGTCAGCCTGGAATGGCATAAGGAGCGGTCAGGGCGAATTGTCGTTTCTCTGATGAGGACAGGGGCTGATCAAAAGGCTGCGAAAAAAGAACAAGGTCGATTTTTAGAACAGGTTAACAACGGATCATCGAAAGAGGCACTTCAAACAGCTGAGTTTGCATTGTGGCTGGACCCCCACAACCAGTCCATCAAGATCGAACGGCTGAAGATATACGCGTCGCAATCCTTAATAAACCGTTTTTTCGACAGCTTGGACAAGGACTTTACATCGTCAGAACGTTTTTCCACCTGCCAAAAACTGCATCTGGAACCCTCAATCCGACATCATTGGAAAAATGATGCCTTCGTCACCCGGTTCAGAAAAACCTGCCGCCAATAGCCCTGATAATCTGGAAGGTTTACTCAAAAGACAAGTACCCATCCTTGCAACCTGTTTCAATGAATAGCGTCTGCCAGGTGTAGGCGTAGCCAACTGCTTCTCATTGCCAACCAATAGGACGGGACTGTTAAGAAGTGAATTCAGGAGTTGTTGTTTGGGTTGTGATCAGCCGAAGATCTTATCAATTTTCTCAGCCATGGTTGCTGCGTCAAACGGTTTTACTACATAATTGCTGACTCCAGCCTTGATTGCCGTGATTATATTCTCCTGCAGTGCTTCCGCGGTAACCATTAGAACGGGGATATCCTTCAGAGACTCATCGGCCCTGATTTCCTTTAGCAGCTCCAATCCAGACATTTTGGGCATATTCCAGTCGGTCACGCAGAAATCTACTTTTTCCGCTTTCAATTTGGTTAAGGCCGTTGTCCCGTCGTCAGCCTCAATAACATTATTGTACCCCAGTTGTCTCAGAATGTTTTTTACAATACGTCGCATGGTAGAAAAGTCATCTACTACCAGTATTCGCATATCTTTATTTGCTGCCATGATCGCTCCAAAGTGTTTTGCTATCAATAAACCGATTCGATTGATTACTCGATTGTTCTAAAAGAAATTAAAGTAAATTTGTGGGTTCGTCAAGATCTGGAGAATTAAAACAATTCTCTGTAATCCTCAAATCGCACCTGCTTCCTTGGCAAATTGTAAGTCTACAAATTTGTCCAGATCAATCTTCCCTTTCAAGACATTCATTGTGTCACACATATAATCCTGTATTTTCGAAAGATCATCGACTACAGGCATTAGTTCATTTGTCATTACACGATCGACAGGTTCAGTTAGTACCTTTAACACCACTTCTTCTGTTTGTCCTAAAAAGGTAGCCCCTATTTTAGCCGCTTCTGTTTTTTGTTCCTGAATGAATTGCCCTGAGGCCACCAGGCTGTTTGTCAACTCCTGAACAGCATCAGGATTCTGCTCAACCAACTCGTTCTTCACCACTACCACACAGCACGGATGCTTCGGCCAGAGATCCTTGGACAGATAGAATTCCTCCCCGTAGCCTTCGGCAATGGCCTGTGATCCAAATGGTTCCGCTACAATAAACCCCCCAATCTCACCTTCTTCATCATATTGAACTGCCTGAGGCATTTGAGAGGGAGCCATTACTTCCAACCCGACATCTTTTCCTGACCCGGGGATCAAACCATTTTCCGTCAATAGCTGATGCAGTAACATATGATGGACAGACAACTGATAGGGAATAGCTATCATTTTCCCTTTTAAATCGGCAATTGATGTTATTCCAGCGGCTTTATTCTTTATCAGAACACTTCCTGTTTTGTGAGCAAAAAGGACCAACTTGATATCAATACCGGCTTTAAAGAGATCCATCGCAGTGGGTGCCAATATACAGCATGCGTCAATCTCCCCGTTTTTCATAGCGTCTGAGACCTGATTCCATCCCAGATAGGGGATGGTTTCCATCTGAAACGTATCGAATGCAGTTTGTCCACTTTCCACCTGGTTCTGGGTAACGCCCAGTATTAAATGGTCGGTAATCTTTAAATGTCCAACCTTGACTATTGGTTTATCTGCCATGTTGCTTTTTTTATAGGATAGTTGATGACTTTTCGCCTGCGACAATTGATCTATGTTCGATTGTACAAACTTTTAAAGTAACTTTCAATCGAATAAAGCGTTATAGAAAAACACTTGATGGCATTTGTTCTATTTTTCCGCCCTTCATTCAGAGCGAAGTCAGACTTAGTAGAGGGTGACAGGATATTCGA
>JAOZRE010000437.1 GCA_029940215.1 bacterium
AAAAACAGCTAATAGGAATCAGCCTCTATGATTCCAGAAAACAAGCTTCAAACCCTGCAACTGACTTTCAATCACTAAGACGATAATGGCTTCGTCTTCGACAATGAGTATTTTTGCTTTATTCATGTTTACGTCTCGATATCGAATTTGATGGAGAATTTGGTACCGTTTTTACTTTCCATGTCTATTGAACCGTCTAACTGGTTTTCCACAAGTGTTCTAACAAGTTTTAGTCCCAAGGTGTTGGAGTTTTTCCAATCCAGTTCGTCAGGCACCCCAATACCATTGTCAGCTATGACTAATTCAAGTTCCTTATCCAGTTTCTTTATACTCAAATTTATTTCGCCTTTTAGGTCGTCAGGAAACGCATATTTCAATGAATTGGAAATCAGTTCGTTGATGATTAGTCCCAATGGTGATGCCTGATTCATGCTGATTGGTATTTTTTCAATATCAGTGTTCAAAGTTACTTTATCAGGGCTAATAGAATAAGTTTGAAAAATGGAAGATATGATTTTGGACAGATAAGACTTCAAATCAATTTCGGATAAATTCTCTGATCCGTGCAGTGTTTCATGAATGGCTGACATTGCATATATTCTATTTTGGCTTTCCTTTAGAACGTCTTTGATTTGATTGTCTTCAATACTGTTTGATTGAAGTTTCAGCAAGCTATTGATGACTGCCATATTATTTTTCACACGGTGATTTACTTCATCTAATAGCACTTGTTTTTCCTTGAGGGATGCTTTTATTTTTTCTTCAGCTTTTTTTCTTTCTGTAATATCTTCAGCAACACCTTCAATAATCCCTTCATCAGTCAAAATACCTGACATTCTTAACCACCTATATTCTTTGAGATGATTTAGAAACAATGCTTCTTCATTTTTATAATAACCAGTTTTTATTAGTTTTTCAGCAATTTCCTGTCTTCTGTTTCCATCTGCGTAAAAGTCAGAAACACTCAAATTGTTATCAAGTATTTCTTCCCTGCTTTTAAAGCCAACCATTCGTGCAAGTGCATCATTTATATCCAAAACATGACCTGATGCTGGATCAGTTCTGAATAATCCTACTTGAGAATTAGTAAAAATATTGCGGTATTTTTCTTCAGATTCTTTTAGTGCCTTTTCTGTCTGTTCTAACTCTTTAACTCTGTGTTCCAATTCTTCATACGTTGGTTTATTTGACATGGATTACTCCAAAACGCTTTTGGGAAGTGTTCTAGTGCTTTGCTGCCTCTTTTTATTGCTTTGAGCACTTTAGCACAAGAAAGCGTGAAAATAAAGATAGTTATTTGGACTATCCCCCTGTTATTCACCTAATTGAGGATTGGGAGGAGCAGAAAAATATCAATAATTATACGGCTGCAAATGATTTATCAATTTTTCCATGTTGAACGTTTTGTTTTTTAAAAACAAAAGTCATCCCAAATCTCAGCCCTAAAAAGACCATTTTGTAGTTACATCGAGCGAACTTAATGGAAGTTCCGGGACACACGATTCTTTAGACAAAGTTCTTACTTTACAGAGAAATAGCTATGATTCGATGTAGTTACAGCAAACGATGTGGATGATATGGGGAGGGATACGGGGTAAAATGGTGGAGGTGGAGGGGATTTTTCCTCCATTCAATTGAGCTAACTTGAGTACATAACTGATAGAAAGGACTGCTTGTTCTCATTCACATGAGAGGCATGTTGGGCTTTAGTCTTAAAAATTTTGTGTCAAGTTTGTGACAAAGCGAGTGGATTCAACTGGTTTTTAAGCCTGTTTGAGTGGTTTTCAACTGGCACCCTGCAAGGTTGACAAATTGATGAACCCCCTATAGTCTTTACATTAGAGGGTCGGGAACCACATAGAAGATGTTTCTGGGGGACATGTGGTCGCTGGTTCAAATCCAGTCGCCTCGACCATTCACCACCCCAAATCCCAATGTCATCATGAAGGCTTGATCCTCCCCGATCTCGCCAACAAGCAAGCGGGAATAGCTCAGTTGGTAGAGCACCAGCTTCCCAAGCTGGGGGTCGCGAGTTCGAACCTCGTTTTCCGCTCC
Source organism: bacterium (assembly GCA_029940215.1). Lineage (GTDB taxonomy): Bacteria > SAR324 > SAR324 > XYD2-FULL-50-16 > XYD2-FULL-50-16 > JAHJRI01. The sequence continues at coordinate 2,056 of JAOZRE010000437.1, forward strand.
AACAAAGTTTCAGATAGTTAAAGCCATTTTTACACCTCGCTCAACCTTCTTGATATTTCAAAACCCAACACTATATCCGACAACCTGCGTCATTTAGGTAACCTACTCGCTCTGATAATAGCGCAGCGTACAAAACTTACACATTATATACAATTAGATCCAAAATTTTGTAGTTGGCTTCAATATATACTCCATCATCCTCTTTTAAAAGAATAATAATTCCTATTTCATGCATTTTCGCTATATCACGCCTTTGAGTCATTTGTTGGTATCCTGAATACAAGGCCAGCATTTCTGGTCGCGACAAAAACTTACTCCGACGCACTCGTCCATTGTGGATCAAAAGATCCATAACTCTTACAATTCTTTGATTTAGCTTGATTTTCTGTTCACTTTTATTCGCTAGCAAATATTTGGTGTAATCCATAAGCATCAGCTGTTTCACTTTCTTTAATACCAATGCTTTTATTCTCTCTATTTCTTCTAAAAATCCCCGTAAACCCCAAAGCAATAGTTTTGATGCATCAGACTTTTCTCTAATCTCACCTAAATGAACCAAATATTCGGTTCTATGCGTACTCCAAAAATTTGCAAGTGACCAAAAGCAATAGTTATTTAATCCACTGACGTACAAGACAAGTGCTTCTAAGGCTCTTGCAGTTCGTCCGTTTCCATCACTAAATGGATGAATTTCGGTTAAATAGTAATGGGCTAAAATTGCTTTGGCGATGACATTTGAAGTCAAAAAACCTTTTTCTTCTCTATTGAGCCAGTTTACCAATCTGCTCATAGCCATTTCTACTTCGAATCTTGTTTTACATAGTCCCTCTTTTCGAGGTGTCCCAAATGTTACATTGAAATCACCTCGATAGTCTCCTGGCTTATTACTTTGATAGCTAATATCATTAGTAAATAATTTATGAATCTGCTTTATCATCATTTCTTCATAGACAAAATTCTCCTTTTGACTGCCTGCCAATTCAATTACAAATTCATACACTTTTCGGGAGTTTTCCGCTTCTTGCTCAGATCTCTTTAGTTTCTCATTAAGGCTAGCTTTCCTGAATGATTCTTCGATTTCTTCTTTTTTTAACGAAGTGCCCTCGATCGCAAGGGTTGCACCAATTGCTGAGAGAAGTTCATTCCTGATAATCTTCTCTGTAGATCCGGGAAAGGACGGACTTTCTCTAATAAACTGATCTATGCTATTAATTTCTTGGATAATATCGAAGCATTCATAAATATAATCTGGGTCTTCTTTAATCTTACTATCGATTTTGTTCAGTAAATCAAATTGGATAAGCTCGTCATAATTTAAACTCATTTTCCAACCTCATTTTTTTCGATTTCTGTTGATCCTATTGAAACTTATGCTATGGGAGTACCGCATATTTGTAAAGGTTTTTGTTATATATAATGTTACTATATTTATTTAGGAATTGATATATTTATAATTCATAATATCAATATAATAAATAATAGTTTATGTAGGAGCGATTTTTTATCTGGAGCTAAATATGTTAATACTAGTGTTAACAAAAATAAGAACCTTTTTGCGATACCAAATTATCAATGCATAACGTTTCTATCTTGACAGTCTGGAGTTCTCCTCGTCATACCGGACTTGATCCGGTATCCAGGCACGCATTACTTTGAAATCATGCTGGTTCTTTCCTGCGAGTCTCGGAAATTCAGTGTGTCAAGCACGGAATGACGGC
>JAOZRE010000438.1 GCA_029940215.1 bacterium
TGCTGGAATAGCTCAGGTACCCGACTGAGACAGCACTGGATTATGATGTCTGAACCGTTTTTTATAATATATCTTATGTTGAATCGTTGGAAAAAGGGTTACAAAGAAACAATTGACAGAGAAAACTGATTTGGGTAGAAACGGTAAGATGGTTTGTTGACCGGCTGGCCGGTTCTGTACAAAAAAGGCGGTAATTATCGAAGCTGTCGATAGTTGCCAGTAGGTTGACATTCGACAGGAACAGGCAGTTTGTTGGTAGTTGTTTTGGGATTTAATTAAGAAAACTGATAGGAGGAAAAACGGATGGATCCAGTAACAGCGATGTATGTAGCACAGACGATGAACGGGCTGGCATACGGGATGGTGTTACTTCTGGTGGCATCAGGATTGACACTGATATTCGGTATGATGGGCATTTTAAATCTGGCACACGCCTCATTTTTTATGTTGTCGGCCTATATCTGCATCACCGTGCTTAATGTAACCGGGAGTTTCTGGGCTGCATTGCTCATAGCCCCTGTTTTGACAGCCTTATTCGGCATCCTGTTTGAGCGATTACTACTCAGAAAGATACACGGAGCCGGGCACATTGGGGAGTTGATCCTGACGGTGGGCATGATGATGATCATCATGGATAGTGTCAAGATATTCTGGGGCACAGACACATATTTCATTAACATTCCACCCAGCCTGAAAGGGTTGGTGAGTATATTCGGGATGGATTATCCGATATACCGCCTGTTTATCATCGTAATGTCGCTTGCCGTTTTTTGTCTGATGGTGGTGATCTTGTACAAAACCCGTCTCGGCATGATCGTCCGGGCCGGGGTATCCGACGCTGAGATGGTTGGAGCGGTGGGCATTGATATGCCACTTGTTTCCATGCTTGTTTTCGGTTTTGGTACCTGGATGGCTGGTGTTGCCGGTGTTATCATTGCGCCAATCTTGCAGGTATTTCCTGGCTTGGCAGACCAGATGGGGATGGATGCCTTTGTTGTCGTGGTAGTGGGAGGTTTTGGCAGTCTTCTGGGCGCTTTTGTCTCCGCGATCTTTTTCGGGTTGCTGAACTCATTTGGCATTCAATTTATTCCAAGACTGGCTCCGGTACTCATGTTTGTCTGTATGGTTCTGGTCCTTTCCTTTAAACCGATGGGACTATTTGGAGAAAGAGAATGAGCGCACTATTCAGGCAGCGTAACGCTTTCGTGGTTATTGCCATAATCCTGCTGTTAATCCCTCAGGTGTTTGGTATACTGTATATCAATATTTTTCTCGGTTTTGCCATCATGGCAATGTACGCTGTCAGCCTGAATCTGCTGTTAGGTTATACCGGCCTTCTCAGCTTCGGGCACGGGATGTTTTTCGGGGCAGGGGCATACGGCACATCACTGATTTTATACAATGTTGAGGGTTTCCCGATTCTACTGTCAGTGCTTGTCGGCGGTCTTTCGGCAGTTGCGCTGGCCCTGCTCACAGCTCCCCTGCTGGTTCGCGTCAGCGGTACCGCCTTTGCGATGCTTACCATGGCCTTCGGACAGTTGTTGTATGTAATCTGCCTGAAATTCAGGGAGGTTACTGGGGGTGAGGATGGTCTTGGCGGGTTCACCATCCCGGAGTTTTTGACCCTGGATATGACCGACGCAACCAATTTTTACTACTTTGCCATGGCCATTCTGCTCTTTTGTACCTGGCTGATGTGGTTTTTTACACAAACCACACTTGGAAGCGTTTTGATCGGTATTCGTGACAATGCAAGTCGGGTGGATTATCTTGGATTTCAGGTTTCCCAGACCAAGGGAATTGTCTTCCTGGTGTCCGGGGGATTCGCTGGCATTGCCGGAGCTGTATATGCCCTGTTTCAGAATATGGTCTCACCGGATGGCACCTTGGGAATCTTCACCTCGTTCAACCCCATTGTCATGTCGGTGCTCGGTGGCGCCGGAAGTTTCTTCGGGCCAATAGTCGGAGCCGGGCTTATGACGGTCATGGAGGAAACCATTTCTGAGTTTACAGATCATATTGAATTGATCAACGGCATCATTCTAATTGCCATCATACTTTACGCACCGACCGGGATTGTCGGTCTCTGGAATAAAGCAACTGGAAAACTGTTCAAGAAGGAGGCTTCCAAATGAACATATTGGAAACAAAGGACCTGACTTTCGGCTATTCCGGGCACAAGGTCCTGGAAAGTGTGAACCTGGAGATTCGAATTGGAGAGCGACACGCGGTCATCGGACCCAACGGTGCCGGGAAAACCACACTTTTTAACGTCATCACAGGTACTTATAGTCCGGAAACTGGTCGAGTTCTGTTCAGGGGACAGGACGTCAGCAGTTTGCCTCCATACAAGCTGAACCGTCTTGGCATGGGACGCTCCTTCCAGATCACCAGCACCTTTGCCAAGCAGACAGTATTTCAAAATGTGCGTATGGGGATTCTGTCAAAAAGAGGTATCCGCTTTAACATGTTGAAGCGCCTAGACAAGCTGGAGAATATCACCCAGGAAACCCTGAAGGTTATCAAGCAGAGTAATCTGGAAGGACAGAAAGATATCCCGGCCGGACTACTCTCATATGGGAAAAACCGTGCGCTGGAAATCTGCATGGCCATGTCTACCAATCCCGAACTGGTCATGCTGGATGAACCGACAGCTGGTATTTCAAAGGATGAGACAACACTGATTGTTGAACTGATCCGCAAGCTGACCGAGGACAAGACCATGGTCATCATTGAGCATGATATGGATGTCGTTTTTTCGCTAGCGGATCGAATTACGGTCCTTCATCACGGTGAAATTCTTGCCTGTGGCACGCCACAGGAAATTCAAAATAATCCCGCAGTCAAAGATGCCTACCTGGGTGAAACGGAGATTTAGCCATGTTTTTGGAAGCAAAGAATGTCAATACCTATTATGGTGAAAGCCATGTACTTCAGGATCTCTCTCTCAATCTGGAGAAAGGAGAGACTGTAGCCTTGCTGGGCCGTAACGGCATGGGAAAAAGTACCACCATCAAGAGCATCATGGGACTGGTATCGCCCCGAAGCGGGGAGATCACCTTCAAGGGAACAAAAATAGCCGGTCTGCCATCCTATCGCATCGCCCGTATGGGAATTGCCTACGTTCCAGAGGAGAGGCGTATTTTTCCAAACCTGAGCGTTCTGGATAATATGCAGATCAGCATCCGCAAGAACGGTGAAAGGGAAACAGAGGCAACGGACCGCTGGAACCTGGAACGGATTTATGAACACTTTCCCGTGCTGAAGGATCGAACGAGCCAGAAGGGAGCCTACCTATCAGGTGGTGAACAGCAAATGCTGGCAATCGCGCGGGCCTTGATGGGCAATCCCGATCTTTTGCTGGTGGACGAACCCACTGAAGGGCTGGCGCCTATTATTGTCAAGGAGGTTCGTGACGTTCTGGCAGAAATTGGGGAGGCTGGAGTGACAATCCTGTTGGTGGAACACAACCTTAAAGTAGCAATGTCATTGGCCGACCGAGTCTATCTGATGGGTAAGGCCAAAGTGGGGTTTTCCGGAACAGTTGAGGAACTGGAGGCTCAACCGGACATCCGGGCAGAGTACCTTGAGGTTTGATCGCTATTAAACCAACTGCAGTAAACGGCTCTGATCTGTTCCCATGCTGAAAATCGCGGGGAAGGTTGGGGCTGGAGGCGTCATCTGGTAAGAAAACCAGGAACAAAGGCCGCTACCTGATCCATCACGTCGCGGCCCCTGACCATCACAATATCGCCCGCCGGATCTGAACAT
>JAOZRE010000439.1 GCA_029940215.1 bacterium
AAACAGACGCAGATACGATAAAATATCACCAATAATACCGGTGGCAAATCCATAAAGTTCCCAAAGCCCGAACAATGGCCTTACAAAGATACTTTTATCCGGGTTATTAAAAAAGAACATTAGAATCAATCCAAAAATAATCAGGAAAAGTCCGAATTCCTGAGGAGGAATAGTCAACCAGGAACCCACCTGAAATGCACCCAGTTTATAGGTTGATATGTCAATTCCGGTAATACCCTTAAACCCGCTGTTGCTGCTTCCAAATCCAATGGAAAACAATATTCCGCAGATAATAATAAAAAACGAGGCAGGGAGGATTCCCCAGACGAAACCATTCTGACGGATTCTGTTGACACACTGCAGAACAATACCCAGCAGAACCTGCACAACTCCCAGAAAAATGGCAAATCCCATGGCCGGGAACTCTGTCATTTTCCTGGTGTTAATAAACGAGCCCAGAAAAGACATCATGGCACCGGTTTCAGTTCTGAAAAAGTACTCCCTGTTCCCTTTTAAATAGAAAATTGACTGGCCAAAAAAGCTGTTCAACGCAATACCGCTGATGATCGTCATACCTCCCAGAAGGAGACCGATGAGATAAAAATTGCGATATTGTCGGGGTCCCTTGAAATAGGCGATGGCAGCAATGATGAGCGTAATGGCGCCATAGCCGAGATCACCCAGGCACAACCCGAAATAGACCAGAAAGAAAGGGGCAAAAAAGGGCGTTGGGTCAAGTTCTCGATATGAAGGAAGCAAATAGATTTCGGTAATGGGTTCAAAAAGCCGGGAAAACCAATTGTTTTTCAGTTGGATTGGGACATTGTCATTCAACTCAGGGGTGTCGATTCGATAATAACAGAGGTAGTTATCAAGAAAATCATTGACGGCCTTATCTCTGCTGGCTGGAAACCATCCAGTCAGGGAAAACACCTTATTCTCTATTTCGCTGACCATGTTGCCATCAACGGCAGCATATGATGCGATATTCCGGTTGTCGATTTTACACTCATTAAGCAAATCCATATGGACAGCCAGCTTCTCAAACACATCATCAATTTCAGCATTCTCCTGGTGAAGTTGTTCGGACTCCTGATGAAGCTGGCGCAGGGATTTCAAAGGAAGATTGACTTCATTGGCGCCTTCTGCCTCAAATGGACCCTCTTTTTCAAAGACCACAAACCGGACCCTTGATTTGTCGCTGTGGATGATCTCATGAAAGAAACCATCCAGGTTGAACAGCTTGAATTTTTTTTCGGTCGCCTCAAAAAACCGAATTTTGACCCCTCTTTTTTCAATAAAGCCGATTATCTCAGGATCGAATTCGCCCCAGGGCTCAAGCTGTCCTACTTCTTTCGCGATATCTGCCAGTTTTTGCTGGATCTCCTCTTTTCTCTCTTCTGCGGCTTCAAATTTCCTGAGAATATTAAATATACTTCTTTCCGATGCGGTTGCCGGCTTTTCACGAGAAAGATCCAGATCTTTCTCCTTAATAAAGCTGCTTAAGGTTTGAATGATCAGCTCACAGGTTTTTGAGAGGTTGTTTGCCTTTTGATAGCTTTCAGAGGCGGCCTCGGGCTGCTCGATATCCGTATTTTCGGCGATATGAACAATTCCCATTTCCTGCAGGGATGTCAGAAAATCCTGTTTCTCCTTATGATAGATCAGGACGGACAGCTTTTTCATGGGAACAATCATGCAGCAGCCTCCCTTTCAATTTTGGCTTTGAGGATTTTTTGCGACGATTTGGCCAGATTTTCCTCATCTTCCAGATACCGCTTAATTTTCAGTATCGCTTCGTCATATTCGGGTATCTGAACCTTTTCATAGAGGTTCACCTTCTGGGTGGTTTTCTTCCTGGCATAGTCAAGCAGGGCATATTTATCAGTCAGGATCTTGAGTTTCATGCGGAGCTCAACTAAGGACTTTAATACCTTGAGTCCGAATTTAAACCAATTGGGATTTGCATGCAGGCTAAACGGCTTCTCCTCAAATATAACCTCTTCCAGAACAGGGGTTTTAACGCCCGCAATGGATTTTCGACCCACCTTAACATCAACGATGGAGAGAAGATCCGGGAATTCACACCAGAATTTATTCAAATCCGCCAGGGTCTCCAATCGGTCCTGAAGCTCTGTTTCGATCTCTTTGATGGCTTCCTTGACGATCTTAACTTCATTACGCAAAGCGGACTCCTTTGCCTGAAGCGTTGGGAGGGCCTTTATCCGTATCTCCAGCTCTTTGACCAGTTGCTGCCGCGATGTCTTGTTATATTGAAATTTTATTGCCATGGTTTCTCAGTGGTTGTTTCAACAAATTCAATAATTAAGTGTTTATTCGGTCCAGTATTGATCCAGAAATTCCTGCTTGATACCGACTTCCTCTTTGGAGAAAAACCGGATAAGTAGTTTCCATGCTGTGTCGAGCATCTCATCAACTTTGACATTGATATCGATGGCCAGAAGTTCCTTGGAATACTCCTTTGCAAATTCCAGCGTTCTTTCGTCATATTCAGTCAGGTCAAAACCATTCTCCCGTTTGGTCATGGCACCCGAAGCATCCGCATACAATCGAATACAGGCATTCATGACCTGAGGATGGTCCGATCGGGTCGATGTGCCAATCACCAGCTGTTTCAGACGGGAAAGGCTTCTGAATGGGTCGATAATGATTTTGCCGATCTCTGTATCACGGCGCAGGTACAACTGGCCTTCTGTAATGTAGCCTGTATTGTCAGGGATGGCGTGGGTGATATCACCACCGCTAAGTGTCGTTACCGCAATAATGGTAATCGAACCACCTTCCGGGAACTGGGCGGCCTTTTCATAGATCTTGGCCAGGTCGCTGTACAGGGAGCCAGGCATACTGTCTTTTGACGGGATTTGATCCATCCGGTTGGAAACAATACTGAGTGCATCGGCATAGAGCGTCATATCAGTCAAGAGCACCAGCACCTTCATTTTTTTCTCAACAGCAAAGTACTCGGCAGCGGTCAGGCTCATATCAGGGATCAGCAGTCTTTCCACCGGAGGATCTTCGGTGGTGTTCATAAAGCTGATGATCCTGTCCAGTGCACCGGCGTTGTCAAACAGGGTCCGGTAATAAAGGTAATCGTCGTTGGACATCCCCATACCACCCAGGATAATGATATCAGCTTCGGCCCGCAGGGCGACATCAGCCATCACCTGGTTGAAAGGCTGGTCGGGATCGGCAAAAAATGGAATCTTCTGTCCGGTAACCAGCGTGTTGTTCAGATCTATACCAGCGATTCCGGTGGCGATCAGTTCAGATGGTTGCTTGCGCCGCACCGGGTTTACAGAAGGACCGCCGATTTCAACCTCTTCGCCTTCAATTTCGGGACCGTCGTCAATGGGGTGGCCATAAGCATTAAAAAACCGGCCCAAAAGCTCTTCTCCGACCGTTTCCGTTGGGGGTTTGCCGGTAAAAACAACTTCTGCATTTGTGGCGATCCCCTGAGTGCCTGGAAATACCTGCAGGACGACCTTGTTCCCCATGATTTTAACCACTTGGGCCGGGCGACCATCCACATAGGCCATCTCTTCGTTGGCAATTCCCTCTGCAACCAGTGAACAGGTAGCCTTGGTAATATCCTCAATCTTTGTATAAATCTTCTGGAAAGCGGATGTTTTCATTTAAGATGCCCTCCTCTCATCGATTAAAAGATCCAGTTCGGACTCCAGTTCCTTGAAATCATCACACTGAAACTCCTGATAATTCATCTGTTTAAAGAGGTTGATAACTTTCCTG
>JAOZRE010000089.1:0-8171 GCA_029940215.1 bacterium
TCCCTTCCCGGTGCAATTTCCGCCTCCTGTCTCAGGGTGCTCAGTTCTTCTTCGGTCAGATCCTTTTTCTTAAAAATACCCAGGATGCTTTTACGTCCCCTTTGGGCACGTCCTTCATCCATCTGCCAGAACGCGTCCTTTCTCGGCAGGGGTAGTTTCAGGGCCATGTTGATGTCATCCAGCAGCCTTGCGTCAGCCTGTCCTTCTGACTTTCCAGCCGAACTGTTCTGACCCTGTGCCAAGCCAGTTGGGTTCCTGCCTGCCTTTTTCTCAGCTGCTGCTGGTTTTTCACTCATAAATGACAGATCCTGTTCTGTTATCTAAGAAATGGTTAACGTAGAAAGTCGTCTTTGGGAAATGCCCCGCACCCCTCTTTTCCGAGGCTGTCATATTCCTGTTGATCCCACAACGTTGGATCTCCGATAAACTGCCTGTGATCACCGAACAACATCACATACATCTCACAGTGAGATTTCTGGTCCTTTATCGCAGTTTCTGCCAGCAGTCTGCTTTTCAAGTCCCGCATCGAGGTGGTTTCGTTCGACATCCGAATTCCCCTGTCTCCAGGGGTATCAAGAATGAGATAGCTGCCACCATCTGCCTTCCATGGTTTCCAGAGAGGTTGTTGGTTTCCATGCCCCTGTCCTGGGGAGCCTGAATGGGCAAACTCAGCCCAGTAAGCGGAAACGCTTTCGGAAAGGGCGTCCCAACCCGGTTTATTCTTATCATTGTAGATCATTTTCAAACTGCTGATAATCTTCTGGCTGCCAAACACAAAAGGCACTTCCAGCATGTGGGCTGCCCCAAGCAGGAAGGAAAAATCCGTTCCCAGCAGGGTAGGCTCCTCGTCCCAGTCAAAGCGGTAAGCAAACACATCAGACCCCTGGGAGCGGCTTAACAGCGCCGCCACCCTGTCAACGCCCCTGATTTTCCATGCATCGGACATGTAACCGGTCACTGCCGCATAATAGTCTTTGTCCTTGATACGGAAGATCATCTTGAAATAACTGTCCACATATTTCGGGTTAAAGCCCAGAAAAAGCTTAAACTCATCACGGTTGGAACCGATTATGACGGGCACGCTGTTGTAGACGCTTTTATTGCCGAAGCGTTCAACCATATCCCCTGCGGGCAGCACAGTTCCGTCCTGAATCAGGTTTGGAAAGTTTATCATACCAAACCCAAACCCCTGATAAACGCTTAAAAAGTCCGAAGGGGTTTTGGAGCGGAGGTAATCCCTGAGCTCCTGGTCCGACAGTTTCTGCTGCAGGGTTTTTGCCGCATCCCGGTCCCCGGCCTTGCCGTCCGCGACCAGCATCAGGTTAACCACCTCTTTCGAGCTGAAATTATGCCCCGGAACAGATGCATCACTGAAATTCCGAGCGGATTCGCTGGAATCGAAACGAATGCCGCCACTCTGGACGATAGCCCGATGAAACAGGCCCTTCGCTTTTGGCGCTGCGAGCATGGACACGGTATCAAATGCGCCAGCTGATTCGCCAAAAATCGTGACATTTCCAGGATCGCCACCAAATGCTGCGATATTATCTCGAACCCAGGTCAAGGCCTGCATGATATCCAGAGTACCATAGTTTCCGGAACGGTCTTCAGCTGTTTTCTGATCGAGCTGCAGCGCCGGATGCAGAAACCAGCCCATGGGTCCCAGCCGGTAGTTAATACTGACCAGGATAACATGATGCCGGGCTGCCAGCACCTTTCCTGAATAGTTGGCTCCATGACCGATACTGTTCCCGCCGCCGTGAATCCAGAACATCACGGGCAGCCGGAGGTTCCCCTGAGTAATCTCAGATGGCGAGTGGGCGGGAGCCCAGATGTTCAGAAAGAGGCAATCTTCTGAACCGACAGGTTTCCCATTCATGGAACTGTCGATGGGAATCGATGGATTTCCGATCTGTGGGCAGAAGGATCCAGCCTTCAAGGCCTTCAAGGTGCCTTCCCATTTTTCCGCCGGCGCCGGGACCTTCCAACGCAGGACTCCTACAGGGGCCTTTGCATAAGGAATTCCCAACCAACCATGAGCACCATTGGTTTCACTAAAACCCACCACCTTCCCGCTGGAGGTGGTTCGTTCTGTCACGAGATCTGCAACCATCTCCGGAGGCGGAGAAGTCCCCCTCAATTTCAGGATCACCACCCCGATAATCAGAAGGATGATAAAGATGACAATGATAACACGAACGGATTTTTTTTTCAGAAAAGCCCCAACCATATTACCCCCGGGTTTCAATCATCAATTGCCATTTAAGGCGCTCAGGAAGATTTTCTTCATCTCTGCCGGGCCCACTTGAATGGCATTGGTCGGGGTTGAAGGATCTACTGCTGCCATTTCCGCTATCTCATCAACCCGGCTGTCATCGATACCTAATCCGGCAAGGGTTGCCGGGATATTGAATTCTGAACGCAATCCCAGTACCCAGTCCATCACGGCGGAAAAAGAGGGATTCGGTAACTCCAGCCAGGCTGCCAGCCTCGTCATACGATCTTCAATAACGGAACGGTTGAACTCCAGTACGTAAGGCATCAGGACAGCGTTCAGCAATCCATGCGGGGCATCGTAGATGGCACCAAGCGGATGAGCCAGGGAGTGCATAGCTCCCAGACCTTTCTGGAATGCAGTTGCTCCCATTCCGGCAGCCGCCAGCATATTCGACCTCGCTTCCAAATTGCCCCCATCTTTAACTGCAACCGCCAGCCAGCGATGAATCAGCCGGATCGACTCCACAGCTATGCCATCAGCCATCGGATGGAAACCAGGGGCGGAATAAGGTTCCAGGCAATGAGAGAGAGCATCCATTCCTGTTGAAGCTGTCAAGGCTGGAGGCAGCCCGACGGTTGTTTCCGGATCAGCAATCACAATCCCGGGCAACATGAGGGGGTGAAAAATGATCTTTTTCGAGTGGCTCTCCTCCTGGACAATAACCGATGCGCGACCCACTTCAGACCCGGTACCGGCAGTTGTTGGTACCGCAACAATGGGAGCAACCCCTTCAGGGTCTACCTTGGTCCAGTTGTCTCCTACATCCTCGAAACGCCAGAGTGGCAGTTTCTGCCCTGCCATCAAAGCCACAGCTTTCGCTGCATCCAACGCGCTTCCACCACCAAAGGCAATGACGCCATCGTATCCCCCCTCCCGGTAAACTGCCAGTCCATCCTCTACATTCTTTCCAGTGGGATTCGGTTTAATCTTGGAGAAAAGACCAGTGGGCAGTCCGTCAGCACTATTTTGCTCCAACGCTTTTTTTGTCATGGGCAGATCAGCAAGTCCAGGATCCGTGATCAGCAGAGGTTTCGTCATTGACAATTGGCGGCATGCGTCCGCGAGTTCTTTCAGGCGACCGACACCAAAACGAATTGGTGTGGGATAGTTCCAGTTACCGTTGAATTTGGCATATTCAGTCATAATCGCTCTAACATCAAATTTTAAAATTGAGTACAATATGATTTTGTTCTTCATAGAGATTAAACGACAGCCATCAGAATGGCAATTGGAAAGATTAAGGAGAATCACCCTGCCGCGACCACCGGCAGATCAAAAAGCATTGCTGCCGCCGAATCGCTATCCCTATAAAAAGAACAAGCACTTGTTGCTGTTTTCAGACAACCGGTTTAGAATGGAAAAATTGGACACGGTTCTAATATGTACCGGCTTTGTTCAAAACATGACCCATCAATCGAGAACTCCAATTACGCCCCTGAGCTATGAAAGATCAGAAGAAGAAAAAGCCTTTATTAACAGGGACCGCTATCATCAAAAAAGTCCTGAAGGAGTCTGGTAACACAACCCTCTTTGGCTACCCGGGTGGCGCTATTATGCCATTTTTTGATGAGATTTTCGGAGACAACAAGATCCGACAGATTCTGATGCGGCATGAACAGTCGGCAGGCCATGCAGCTGAAGGATATGCGACTGCTTCAGGCAAACTGGGAGTTTGCATGACAACCAGTGGGCCGGGGGCGACTAACCTGATTACAGCTCTGGCCAATGCGTTCTATGACAGCGCCCCGATTCTGGCATTTTCCGGGCAGGTCAACACCAGCCTGATTGGAAACGATGCTTTCCAGGAAGCGGATTTGATCGGCGCCACCATGGCGGTCACCAAACACAACTACCTGGTGAAGGATGTCCGGGATCTGGGAAGGATATTCAAAGAGGCAATGCACATCGCCTCCACCGGCCGACCGGGTCCGGTTTTTATCGATCTGCCCAAGGATATTCAGCTGGCGGAATGCTCCCTGAAGGAACCTATTCCTGAGAAAATCAACCTTGTGGGATACAAACCCAACGTGTACTCAAAAGCTGCCGGCCGTCAGATCACCCACGCCCTGAAAATGGTGATGAATGCCAGATATCCTGTCATTCTTGCGGGCGGAGGGGTATCCATCTCCAATGCTTACCAACAACTGACAGAGCTGGCGAACCTGCTAAAAATACCGGTGGTGAGCACCATCAAGGCCAAGGGCGTCATTGACGACTACCATCCGTATGCTCTGGGAGCAATCGGCATGCATGGTCGACAACGATCCAATTTCGCGGTTTCTGAAGCAGACGTACTGCTGGCCATCGGTTGTCGATTCAGTGACCGTATCACCGGGGATCTTGACAAATTCCCTGGCCAGGGAAATGCCAAGGTGATTCATATCGATGTAGATGCAGCTGAAATAGGCAAGAACGTGCCGGTTGACCTGCCCATCGTGGCTGATGCAAAACTGGCCCTGATTGAAATGAATCGACAGATTAGGGCACTGAAGGGTAAGAAAAAAGAGCTGAAAACCAACTCCTGGTGGTACCGCTGGATCAAGGAGATGAAAGAAAATGATCAGATTCCAAACATTGTGGAAAAAGGACCAGAAGGAGGCATCTACCCGGAAAAAGTGATGTACGAACTGGACCGGATCATGAACCCGCGGGACATCATCGTTACAGAAGTGGGGCAGCATCAAATGTATGCCGCCCATTACCTGAAATTCAGGCATCCCAGGACCTTTATTACCTCTGGTGGACTGGGAACCATGGGTTTTGGATTTCCCGCTGCCATCGGGGCAAAAGTGGCCAAACCCCGATCAGAGGTCTGGTTAATTGCTGGAGATGGCTCAATTCAGATGAACTCACATGAAATGGCCACCGTCAAGCAGCACAATATCAAGGTCAACATGATTATCCTGAACAATGGTTATCTGGGGATGGTCAGGCAGTGGCAGGAGCTTTTTAACGAAAAGCGATATGCCGGAACCGGCCTGGGATTTGTCAGGAATGGCAAGCAGGAATATTGGCCTGATTTTGTGAAGCTGGGCGAAGCATACGGGCTGAAGGGACGAAAGGTGACAGATCCCCGAAAACTGGGCAAAGCCCTTCAGGAGGCAAAAGCATCCAAAGAGACTTTCATCATCGAGGTTGCCACTGAAAAAGGTTCCAACGTTCTGCCGATGCTTCCCCCCGGAGGAGCACTCAGTTCTCTTTACAACCGTGAAGGTGAGCAGAAGTCCATTTACGATTACTACCGTCGACTGCCACGGACCGATAGTGAACTGAAGGAGTTCAAGTCAGTCAGGGTTAACCCTATAAAGTAAAGAACGAAGCCAGGTGCGATAAACTGACATTTTTCAAACAAGCGGGACATCTATCGAATTAATAACGGAGTCAGCAGACCATGGCCAAAGCAGAGAAAACCCCAGAGTTTTTAGTCGCCTTGCTGGTAGAGGACCATCCTGGTGTAACGATGAAGATTGCCGGGATGTTTGCCCGGAGAGGGATCAACCTCACCAGTTTTACTGGAGCTTCCAGCGAGAAAAAAGGATTTTCGCGAATCATCATGAAGGCTGAAGGGGACAGCAAGGTTTTTGAGCAGATCTATAAGCAGATGAACAAGCTGATCGAGGTGGTCAAGGTCAAGACCCTTTTACCAGACAATGCGATCATGCGAGAACTGGCTCTGGTGAAGGTTGACATCAAGGACGCAATTGATCGCCAGGCGGTAATATCCTTGAACGATATTTTCAGAAACCGCGTAACCAATATTACCCCAAAAACCATGACCATCGAGGTGGTGGGCAGTACGGGCAAAATCGACTCATTCGTCAGCCTGGTGACTGAGCAAGTCAACATCAGGGAGCTGGCACGAACCGGCACCATCGCCCTCTACCGTGGAGAGGACTCTATCTTTATGGACTGATCTAACTACCGCTTAACCTTTCCAGGTAGAATAAACTCATACCGTTTGCGCAGGATTTTCGTGGTAAAGAATTGATCAGTTCTGCGCAAAAAGGACAGAGCCGTCCAGGTCATCCGGTCTTCTTTGTAGTAATCATCAATCGTTTTCCTGTCCAGCCTTTCAACCGATTCCGGAAGGTGATCGTTGATGAACCCGATGAAAAACGGAATCAGATCCGGACGTTGCTCCTTGTAGAGATTGGCCACGATATCAGTCAGGTTGCGGGTCGGGTTGTAGTATCGGTTGATCACATCATCCAGATCAAGCCGCCTCACCAACCAGCGAATAAAGAGCGGGATGCTCTTCAAGAAGAGCTCTGGTTCCAACTGTTCAACTTGTTGAACCCGATAAAAAGGGGTTGTGGTGTCCAGCAGGTACAAAACGTTCTGCCCATCTTCCTCAAACCATGCCCAGTTTGAAAGCTGACCATCAACCGCAATTTCCAACTCAGGGGATCGGTCGCGATTAAACTGCCATGTCTTCTCCAGCGCCTGCAGGATGGCGGTCAGCATCACTTCAATTTCCGGCAGGTCAAGGGTGTGAATTAACTGGTGACAAATGCGCTTCCCTGCAAAACGTTGCTGAACAAAATAGATAACAACCGGTCGTCCTGGTACCTCAACTATTACCGCGTCGTCTTCAGGGACAGAGATCCCTGACTCCCTCAGTAGCCGGCAATACTCAAAATAGCATTTTTTATATTCCTCAGCTTCTTCAACGGATTGAAAGACAGGCATCCGTTTATAAACAATATCCTCCCTGCCATCGATGCTGAAAATGGATGATATCTCGCCGTACCCCAAAATGGCAGCCGGAATGTTTGACCGAGACAGGTCCTGGGGAATTAATTCTTCTTCAAAACGATGCAGAAGATCGCTGTCAATTTCCATGGTTCACTCTCCCGAATGAGGGATTATTCATGAGTTACAAGCCCGGCAGCAAATATTTTAGAGGCCCCTGCATGAGACGGAGCACAAAACATATACTTGGCAATGCCCCGGTACTATGCTAAAAAAGAAACTTATAACCTTGACCGAATCAGTTTGTCAAACAACACCTCAAAGATGGCTATGGGTCGGCTCAAAAATTACTCAAGTGATTCCCATTCGTTTCAAGGAATCGCGTTGCTATGGCATTCTGCCGGCAAAATGTCCGGTATTTATAGGACTTTTGTGGACAGCGTATGGCAAGTTATTTTTGAGCCGACCCTTAGATGAGGGAATCGATGTACTCAGCCAGCAAATCGCCAACAATCTTTAAGTCGGTTTTTTCTGAGGAGGTATCAGCGTAACCCAGCTGTTCAGTGAGTTTAAGATAATAGCCACACTCCTCAAGGTATCCCTGAGCAGTCCTCAGAAAGCGGATCTTCTCGGTGGTCGACGTCTTCTTGCAACCCTCCGAAATATGTGTCGTAACAGCCACTGCTGCTTTTTTCACCAACACGGTCAGGTTTTCCCTTTCCGACGGCGGAAAAAGCTCACACACGCCGTACAACACCATCACAAACTGCAGCGCCTTCTGATAGACGACCATTCCATCGTTGTTGCTGATCAATCCCCAGCTCATTCACTCTCCGTTTTTGATTGGCCTGACCATCACCTGATATTCTTCGACCTGAGAGGCAGTCGTTTTTCTGCAGGGCGGTAGGCCAGTGAATTCATTCTATGTTTTCATCACCATTTAAACAAGTAGGGATCGATACCCAATGAATTTATCGATGGATATCAGATTCGTTTTGACATTCTGTTTGACAGAGCATGGGAAAAGCCCGGAAAATTAAAGATATAGCAATAAACAAACCGGATATGACTCACTTGCGACAAACAGGTCACAAACAATGACAGTACAAAGAAGACGACGGAAAATTAGAGGCAGTATCGACAATAAGGTTCTGGACGGCTATTTTCCCTCTTCCTTTCCCGGATATCTGATAGCCGAGGA
>JAOZRE010000089.1:8181-14007 GCA_029940215.1 bacterium
ACGAGGAGGTAAAAGCCCTGGTCGGCACCTTGCGCATATCGGTCGAGGAATTGATGGAAAAGCTGCTGCCCATAGCAGCCTCCCGCGCCATTGTTCCAATATCAGGTTTTAAGGTAGGAGCCGTCTGCCGCGGAGATAGCGGGAACTTTTATTTCGGTGCCAACCTGGAGTTTCCGGGGGCAGCCCTCCATAACACCATTCATGCAGAACAGGCAGCCGTCGCTAACGCGATCTCATACGGTGAAACAGGCATCAGGGCTATAACGATCTCTGCCACTCCCTGTGGCGGATGCAGACAGTTTTTAAACGAGTTGAGAAATGCCGAGCAACTGAAGATTCAGATTCCGAAAGCCGGGTCATCCCTGCTCGGGAACCTGCTGCCTTCATCCTTCGGGCCCGGCAATCTTGGCAGCGGCGAGCGGTTGATGGACCCCCAGGACCACCCACTACAACTGCTGAAACACAGTAACGACAAACTGGTTCTGAAAGCGCTCGAAGCAGCGTCCAGGTCCTACGCCCCCTATAGCAACTGCTATTCCGCCATTGCGCTTGAAATCGGACGAGGATACATTTTCACCGGCACTTACGCCGAAAACGCAGCCTACAATAACAGCCTGTTACCACATCAGGCCGCTCTGGCAGTTCTGATCATGCGGGCGTATCTTTTCTCCGACATTAAGCGGGCGGTTTTCGTGCAGGTGGAAGGGGCAAAAATCGACCTTGCCTCAGTTACCCGACAGGCTTTCCTGTCCATATCTCAATCCCCCCTGGAAATCGCGCTTGCAACACTTTCTACAGAATTGACCACATAAAGGAGCCCTATGATATTCAGACTGATCTCAAGCTTGACCGTTATTTTCGTAACACTGACATTGTGGACTAGCGCTATGGCCGCGAATCTGGATAGGAGGGTTTTTAACAGCTCCGACAATAAGGGTGCTGTACATGATGTCTGTTTGAATGACGGGACACCGGTGTCAGTCAAGTGGCAGGGGGGCAACCAGTACTTCGTCAGGGTCAAAAAACGGTATACAGGGATCGTAAGTGCAAGAGGGTACGGAGAGGCAATGGAAATCGCCTGTGACAAGAAAACCAAAACTATTTTTTACTACGCCAAGCCGAAATGAGAGACCACCGAAATTCATCCCCCGTTTAATTCAATACATCCTGGATACCATATTTCTTCAACTCCTGGTCCAGTTGATCGTATCCATGCTTCCAGACATCACCAGCATGTCCATCGATACGGGTTAGTTCGGCGTTGATACCCTCCAGGTAATCCCTCAGCTTATCCTTGAAAAAATAAAAAGCAGTTTTATCCATTTGACGACCATGATTGGTCATCTTGGCGGCATTAACGACTGTCTTGGTAACCCAGGAAATATTGGCCTTCTGCACGAACGGATCGACATCGACAAACTTAAAAATAAGGAAGGAGATACAGTAGGCGATAACATTCAGATTCTGCCGGTTCGTTGCCTCAGTCTCCTCATACTTGTCCAAGTCGTTCATTTCGACTTCATCAGAGCTCCTCAACAGTTTGAGGTGCTGGACAATGATATCCCTGAACTCCATGGATACCGTGTCAAATGACTTTTTCGATCCTGTTATCTGCTCACTGGTTGCCATTGGTTTGTTTGATAGGTTTATCACACCACTTTCCACAAGAACCGGGCTACAGCATCAGCCAGGTCTTGTTTTAACAGGCGACAAATCGCATCCGGAAAGTTAATTACTTCTCCACCATTAACATCTTGGTGGCGATCGATCAATAGGTCAGTTGCTATCAGCCAGCGCAATCGCATGAAACTTGATGGTATCCAGGACGTCAGCCCCAACCAGATTTAAGCCACCATGCCTTTCACAAACACCTCAACAAACTGTTTCATCTTCGCCAGGATCCGCTCGCCGATTGTCCGTGCCTGCAGTACGCTGGGTCGATTGTCCAGGCATTTGAATATCTCTTCCCGCAGCGGTTCCTGCTCACTGAAGATATACGCATCGATCAGGGCCTGAAACTGTTTCCGGTCCAGGTTCTCCTCGTCACACAACTGCCCCAGCGCCAGCACCTTCTGCTCCTGCCAATATGCTTCAAACTCGTCCGAGATGGCATCCGCATCCTCAATTGTCGGCAGGTGCTCGTTGATGAACCTTTCGATCAGTTCCCGCTTGCTGCGCAGATCAATTTCACCTCGATGAATCAGCTCCAGCTCAAAGTCCACATCCGCCAGAATGGAACTCTTCTCCTTCTGGTGATCGCTTCGGACCCTGTCGTGAAGATCGAGGTACTTGCTCTTATAGTCCTCAAAGAGTTGCCGGGTCATTGGCAGATCGTCCCAGCTGAAATCAGCGAAGGAGGTCAACACGTTTCTGATGCGCATCAGTTCGCGGAATGCCTGGATGAATGCCAGTTGCTGATCCTCATCGGCCAGGTCGTCAACATTTTTTACCGTCGGCGCAATTTTCAATAAATCGGCAAAGGCCTGGCTGAACTGTCGGACAATGACTTCGTACGGAGGCAGCAGGATCTCTTCCCTGGCTTCCCTGTTCGAAAACAGGGCGATGGCATCATCTGTGGCCTGCTTCAGGTTGCGGAAACAGAGGATGTTACCCTGGGACTTCTGCTCATTCAGGATGCGGTTGGTCCTGGAAAAGGCCTGGATCAAGCCATGATGCCGAAGCTTTTTGTCCACATACAGGGTATTGACCTTCTTGGCGTCAAATCCGGTCAGGAACATGTTGACCACCAGCAGGATATCGAGTCGTTCTCTGTCGGGGTAGCCCTCCTTTTCCCGTTCCTTGAGACGCCTGCTGATATCCTTGAAATAGTTTTCGAACTGCTGGCTGTCCCGGGTTGAAAAGGCGGTACCGTACATGTCGTTGTAGTCGGCAATGAACCGGTCCAGTGACTCCCGGCTGTGACTGCTCTGGTAAATCTCCTGGGGATCGGCGGCCAGGTCGTAGTCCCCGAGCATGCTGGTGGCATCGGGATCAGCTTCGTTTACACCGTAGGTAAAGATCGTGGCGATCCGCAGGTCTGTCTCTCCGGCAGCCTTTTTCTGCTGGAAAAGTTCGTAGGTGGCGATCAGGTTTTTGATGCTGCTGACGGCAAAGATGGCTGAATAGTTGCGCTGGTGGGTCTTCTGGTCGTGATAGCGGATGATATAATCGACGATCTTCGCCAGGCGGGCCGAAGAGTCGATCACCTCCCGGCTGTCGATATCCTCCACGTCGATATCGACAAAGGTATTGCCCTTCTGCCGGTACCGACCAATGTACTCCACGCTGAAGCGCAGAACGTTCTGGTCACGGATGGCATCGGTAATCACATACCGGTGCAGGCACTCTCCAAACAGGTCTTTGGTGGTGCGCTTGCCCATCTCGTTCTTCTGGGCATTGTCAGCGAAGATGGGGGTTCCGGTGAAGCCGAACAGCTGGCAGTTTTTGAAAAATCCGGTGATCCGTTTGTGCGTCTCCCCGAACTGGCTGCGGTGGCACTCGTCGAAAATGAAGACCAGCCGCTTACCCGCCAGGTGGTTCATGCCGGTCTGGTAGCGACCGGGCGAAATGGCGTTGTTCAGCTTCTGGATGGTGGTCACGATCAACCGGGTGTCGTCGGCAAACTGCCTGACCAGGGTTCGGGTGCTATTGGTTACATCGACGCTGTCCTTTTTGAAGCTGTTGAACTCCTTCATCGTCTGGTAGTCCAGGTCCTTGCGGTCGACCACGAAAATCACCTTGTGCACGCCGGGCTGCTCCATGATGATCTGGGCCGCCTTGAAAGAGGTCAGGGTCTTGCCCGATCCAGTCGTATGCCAGATGTAGCCGTTATCGGTGCGGTTACGGACCTGTTCGATGATCGCTTCGGTGGCATAGACCTGGTAGGGGCGGAGCACCATCAAAATCCGGTGGGTCTCGTTAAAGACAACATAGAGCGCGATCATCCGGCCCAGGTGTTCGTGATTCAGAAAGGCCGTGACAAAATCGGTGAGTCGGGTGATGTTCCGGTTGTTAATGTCGGCCCAGAAGAAGGTCTGCTTGAAGGACTGCCTTCGGTTGTTGGCGTAGTACCGGGTATTGACGCCGTTGCTGATCACAAAGATCTGCACATATTGAAAGAGGCCGCTGTTGACCCAGAAGGAGTGGCGCTGATAGCGGTTGATCTGGTTGAAGGCTTCCTTCAACTCCAGTCCCCGCCGTTTCAGTTCAATCTGGATCAGCGGCAGGCCGTTGACCAGCAGGGTGACGTCATAACGATTCTTGTAAACCCCCTCAACAGTCACCTGGTGGGTGACCTGAAATCGGTTGCGACTCCGGTCCTCCGAATCGAAGAACTGAACATAGAAGCTGTCACCGTTGTCCCGGTTCAGCTGAAACCGGTCCCGCAGGGTTTTGGCCTTCTCGAAAACGTTACCCTTGGAGAGATGATTGCAAATCGCCCCGAACTCCCTGTCGGAAAAACGGGTCCTATTGAACACCTCCAGCTGCACCTTCAGGTTATCCAGCAGAGCTTCCTCATCGAGGATAGCCACCGTTTCGTATCCCAGGCCATCAAGCTGCCGAACCAGATCATTTTCAAGGATCGCTTCGGATTGGGTGTTCATTTTTTTTCCAGCTCTTTAATCATTCTGTCAAAGTCCGATTCAAAAAGACGGTCCTGGACAATCCGGTATTTCTCAAATTCACTTTCGGCAGTTGTTTTCGCTATCCTGGCTGTGACGTTGCCACTATCCCGCAGTATGTCTCTTTCATCGAACTCCAGAAAGGCATCGAGCCGTTTGGCCCAGTCTTCCATGGTCATGGGAATCTTCCTGCGCGCTCTGTCCTCTGCCAGATCAAGATAAGCATTTACAATTCGGCCAAGGGATTCGAGTTCATCCTTGCTCAGGTAGTTTTTTGCAACGGTAACATCGGTCTTATGTATTTTTCCCTCCGGCGCATTTTTCCAGGACGTCAGCCCCATGTGCTCCTGCCGGCTGTCTGCTCTTTTTGTTATCAGTTCCGCTGCGGTGTGTCCATGGATGGCATAGTGGAGCTTGTTCTGTACCTTTGCGAAGAAACCTTTGGTGGTCTTTGCCTCCTTGTTGTAGTCCAGGCTGGTGGCGTATATGTCGGTGATTTTCTGGTAAAACCGCCGTTCACTGAGCCGGATTTCGCGAATCTCTGTCAGCAACGCTTCAAAATAGTCCTCTCCCAGAAAGGCCCCATTTTCCAACCGCTGGCGATCCAGCACAAACCCCTTGATGGCAAACTCTTTTAAAACAGAGGTTGCCCACTGCCGGAACTGTGTCGCCCGCTTTGAGTTGACCCGATAACCAACTGAAATAATGGCGTCAAGATTATAGAATCGGATCTCCCGTTTAACCTCTCTTTTCCCCTCTTTTTGAACTATTGGGAATTTCCCAATAGTTGCCTTCTCTTCCAATTCTCCTGATTTGTATATGTTTTTCAGATGTTCATTGATGGTAGAAACATCGACCGCAAACAGCTCTGCGATTAGTTTCTGGGTCAGCCAGACCGAATCATGCTGAACCATGACCTCAATGCTGTCTTCGCCCTGCTGGGACGTAAATATCAGAAATTCAGCCGTGGAATTCCGGATCTGTTTTTTCATGCTAACCACCGGGTTGTATTATAAATTGTCACACAAACATCTGCTGCAGCAGCCCTTTTTTAAAAGCCTGGGTTTTTGTCAGTTGGTTCTGGATGGATTCTATTTTTGTGTCGATACTTGAAAGAAAATCAGCGATTTTCTGTTGTTCTTCGCTACAAAAGGGTGTTGAAAAGTGGTTGATAATCACATAAAAACAGTTGTTCGGTGAATAA
>JAOZRE010000440.1 GCA_029940215.1 bacterium
GAAAGCGTGCGTGCCAGATCATACCCGAAACGGTCCTCGATCTGCTTTTTTATCACCTCTCGATTCCTGGTGAAGCGGGCCAAAAAAACCGCTGCTGCAGTGGCCTGTGCGCCCTTTATCCCCTCCGGATGGTTGTGGGAGATGGCCGCGCTTTTCTCTGCTTCTGATACCACTCGTTCCAGATCATCAAACCCGTAACCGACAGCACTTACCCGCATGGCGGCACCATTCCCCCAACTGTTATAGGGTTCTGCGTTTTCAGCGAACAGCCATTGGATAAACGATCCGCCATAACCGGCCTGAGGGTAGCGTCGTCCCCAATTCAGAATCGCCGGCAGGTAGCCTGATCCATCCAGAATGGCAGCAGCAACGGCAACGGTCAGCACCGAATCATCCGTAAAGCAACAGCCGGGAGAATAGAGAGGGAAAGCCTTCGTCTTGATGGGATGCTGCTCGTAAACAGAACCGATTATGTCACCTGCAATGGCTCCAATCATTCTAACCTTTCCAGTTCACCGTTTCACCACCCTTCAGGGGGATCAGTTCCTGGTCATGATAGTCCAGTACAGCAGGTATCACTTCACTATTGCTTTTTTCCAGGGTGACCTTCGTGGTGTTTCGCGGAAGGCGGTAAAAATCGGCACCGTAAAAGCTGGCAAACCCTTCCAGTTTATCCAATTCACCCGCCGAATCAAATAGATCAGCATACAAAGAGATTGCATGCCCGGCACTGTATATTCCGGCCTTGCCGATAGCAGCCTCTTTTTCGGACCGTGGATGCGGCGCACTGTCCGTTCCCAGGAAAAATTTTGAATTCCCGCTGGTCGCAGCTTTCAGCAGTGCTTGACGATCCTGCTCTGTTTTCACGATGGGCAGGCAGTAGAAATGGGGTTTGATGCCACCGACCAGCAGGTCATTTCTGTTCAGCAGCAGATGATGCGCGGTAATGGTGCCCGCAACATTTTCACCGGCCGCCTCAACGAACGATACCGCTTCTTTTGTTGAAAGGTGTTCCAGGACAATCCGCAACCCGGGGAACGCGTCGACCAATTTTGTCAGGACCCGGTCGATAAACACTTTTTCCCGGTCGAAAATGTCAACCTCCGGATCTGTAACCTCTCCATGAATGGAAAGTACCATGCCGCTTTTTTGCATGGATTCAAGCACCGGTATCGCCTCCCGCCATGACTGAAGCCCGGAATCGGACAGGGTAGTTGCCCCTGCCGGAAACAATTTCACCGCCAGCACAAATCCTGATTTCAATGCGACATCAACTTCAGAGGCTGGGGTTTCGGCCGTCAGATACAAGGTCATCAACGGCTCAAAGGTGGATTTCGGGGGAAGGGCCCTCATTATTCGCTCCCGGTACTTCGCAGCATCTGCCACAGTCCGAATCGGGTCGGCCAGGTTCGGCATAACCAGAGCACGCCCAAAACAACGAGCGGAGTTATTGACCACCGCGGCCATATATGCCCCATCCCTCAAATGCAAATGCCAGTCATCGGGTTGTGTAATCGTCAGTGTATCAGTCATATATTTCGTGATATTGGATTGAAAAAAAGTAACCCTTCAGCTCCCCTCCTTCGAGGGTACCCTGAGCGAATCTGAAATAACACTATGAAACAACCCGCAGCTTGCTGCGGGTTATCACTCGTCATTCCGGCAAAAGCCGGAATCCAGAAAGATGACTGGACGAAGCAAGCTTCCAAGTGTTTCCTGTTAGTGTAAATGAAACACGTTGTTCAGGGAATTAAGCCCGGAGAGATAAAAAAATTTACCAGATATTTGACATTATCAAGCTGTTCTAAGAAAATCAAAACGGCCATACCAACTATCCGATTTTACATTTATGCCGAGTTGACCCTTTTGAAAAATATCCATGGCAGAACGATTTGAAATCACCACCCTTCGACGCGAAGAACTAATCGATATCACTGAACACATCCAGTCAATTGTCAAACTGAGCGGCATCGCAGACGGGCTGGTTAATGTCTACGCCCAGGGAGCAACCGCCGGTATCATGATCCAGGAAAACTGGGACGAAAGTGTACAAACCGATGTGATCAACCTGCTGCGAAAAATGATCCCCCAGGGCGTGTGGCTTCACGACCAGCAGGATGGTAACGGTGATGCACATCTCAAAGCCGGACTGGTTGGCCCAGGGGAGAGCATCCCTATCATCGATGGGGAGTTGGGACTTTCCCGTTGGCAGAATATCTTTTTTTGCGAATTTGACGGCCCAAGGGACCGCCGGCGGATCGTCTGCACCCTGATAAACACCTGACCCTACATAAGCCATGAATAGCAGCTTACCTCAGCAGAAGTTGATTCCCGATTTCCTTCGGTATCCCCGGGTGCATTCACTACTGCTGATTTGTTGCCTGCTGTTATCGGTACCCGTCACAGGTGCAGAGTCAGACCTCTCCTCCCGATTTCACTCCCGATACTACGAAAATATCGCAGATGAAATGTACCTTTCCCGGGAATTCCCCAGGAACCTGGAATCCGCCATTAAGTACTACAAAAAAGCTATTGAGGCCGAGCCCGGGCGCCCTGGAATTCACTGGAAAATCACCCGCTGCTACTGGGTACTGGCTACCAAACGATCAGGCAGTCAAACAGAACGTCTGCAGTACCTTAAAGAGGGAATCCGGTTCGGAAAAATCGCGATCGAAACGGATAGTACCAACTCAAATGCATATTTATGGCATGCCCTGATTCACGCTGACAACGCCCTGGTAAAAGGGGTGATGAATACCATCTACATGAGAACCCAGATCAGGGAATGGTTTGAAAAGGCAGTCAAACTGGACCCAAAAAATGTCAACGCCCTGTTGGGGCTGTCCGGTTGGTACTACCACATTCCAACGTTTTTTGGTGGGGACAAGGAGCGGACTTTCCGCTTCATTCAGCAGGCGGAAGCGATTGATCCCAATTATTCGGCCATCTACATTCAAAAAGCACAGTATCTGATCCGAGAAAAACGGTACCAGGAAGCCGCTGCCACATTGCGACGTGTCCTGGCCATTAAATCCCCGACGCTCAGGAACGACGATGCGGAGGACAAAGCCACATCCCGTCAATTGCTGAAAAAACTGAAAGCAGAAGGACACCTGCTGTAGGAGCAAGCCTAACCCAGCCTTCCCTGAATCTCTGCAATTGCGGCCTGATAGTCTTCGCGGTGGACGTACAACTGGGTGATCTCAATCTGTTTTTCCGCCTCCCCCAACAGCGACGATTTTTCAGCCAGTGGTAAAACAGTGCGCTTGCCAAACGCCTCATCGATGACCAGGATGGTCTCTTCATCAATGTTTTTATTGCGGATCTGTGATGAGTATTGATTTGAGGAGTGGGAGAGGATTGTCTCAATTCCCTTTTCATCCAGAAGGGATTTAACGGCCTCCAACTGCTCCAGCTTCTCCGTTTCGCCGTCCTGTACTCGGATCAGGTTCTTGGCTGGAACACGGTTGAAAATCCTGCCAGACCATTTATTGTCCTTTTTCTGCCTGAACTCCTCCTGCAGAGCCGTTTCAGTCAGATCCAGAAAGCCCGCCACCGAACCGTCGATCTGCAGATCGATTTCTTTCTCCTGAAAGGCCATTTTCAGGTAATAACGGTAGGCTCCCAGAGATTTGTGAAAATAAATCTGGTAGAACATGTGGATTCTGGCCAGCAAAAAGATCTCATAGGACGGCACCCCCTCCCCGTCAATAGCCAGTAAATAACCGTTCAGGCTCTCCTCTTCACAGCAGGAGAACGAACTGAT
>JAOZRE010000441.1 GCA_029940215.1 bacterium
AGAATCTCTGCAACTGTTTCCAGGTCGTTGAAAGGTGCTATGTAAGCATCATTCAGCAATCCCTGGGGAATATATGGATCAGCCGCAGGCACTGGAAGACCTTCGGCTCCCCACTGGGGAAACAGGTTGATCTGGGCAAATTCGTGGCCACCATGATAACCACCATCCATTTTCAAAATCCCGTTTTTCCTAGTAAACGCCCGGGCGGTGCGAAGGGCAAACATGGTCGCTTCCGTGCCGCAATTACAAAAACGAATCCGATCCATGGCGGGAATACGCTTGCAGATGACCTCTGCCAATTGATACTGAGACGTTGCAATTGAGCCGAGAGCCACTCCGGTTTCAAGTTCCCGACGTGAGGTTTCCCCGATTTTGGGGTGGGCATGACCATGGATCAGGGAGGTGTAGTTGTTTAATAGATCAAGATACTTGTTGCCATCACAATCAAACAGGTAACACCCTTCTCCCCTTTCCATAAAAGCCGGATGAGGAGTGTAATAGGAAGCGCGTCTGGTTTCTCCACCGGCCAGCCACTGTTTTGCCGTTTCGGTCCGCTGCATGGAAAGAGGTGTCTTTTTTCTGTAGCGATCGAAAACATCCTCGGAAATGGTTTGAGCATTCATTTTGTCTTCCTTGATAGTTTCACTGTGAAAAATTATCAGATTTTTAAAACTGCTTTTAAGCCTGTTTCTCTATCCTGGTTATCCGCATATAAGTTACAAATACGAAAGCGGTAAACATCATGATAAGGCTGTAAAAAGCGGCAAATGTCATGTACTGCTTGTTATTCAGGATTGTTAGTGCGATCAGGAAGGCCAGGATGTTGTTTTGAACTCCAATTTCCACAGTGATCGTTATTTTTTGCAGAAGTTCAAAGGAAAACAGGTGGGCCAGAATGAATCCAATTGTCATCATCATAAGGTTGAAAACCAGTGCAAGAGGGGCGACGTTGCCAAGGTTTTCTATAACAAAATCGATCTCACCCCAGACCGCAAAAATAACAAACAGAACGATTAGTATTGTTCCGGCCTTACGAAAAAAGGGTTCCGAACGGACAGCCAGGTCGGTTTTCCTTGCACCGAGAATCATTCCCAGGCTAACCGGCAGAACGGTCAAACCAAACAGCATGCCCATAAGTTTCAAAACGGGAAGGTCGGGTGCATCTCCTTCTCCCAGGACAAAGATCAGGCCGGCCTGCACAATAAAAGGAATCGTGATGACTGTAATAAAGCTGTTGATAGCGGTTAAAGTGACAGAAAGAGCAGTGTCCGCCTTACCGGAAAAAACGATGATATTTGATACGATTCCGCCGGGACACGCTGACAGGATGATCACACCGATCGCTATTTCAGGCGGCATGGGAATCAACCAGATAAATATAAAGGCTATTGCTGGTAGCAGTAATATTTGTCCAAAAATACCAAGGGCTCCCGCTTTTGGGAAAGTGATCACGCGCTTGAAGTCATCGATTTTCAATGTTAAGCCCATACCGAACATCACAATGATTAAAGCGATTGGCATCAGGATTTTGGAAACGATTTCAAGAATTGTCATATTGTATCTCCAAAAATTAGAATTTAAGGGCAAATGCTCAGGGTTTAGAGCCGATTCGACTTTTCAGGTTATTGATTCGTTCCTCGGCATCAGACATCATTTTTTCCAGCAGCTCTTTGCAACTGGGAACATTGTGTATTAAGCCGATTGACTGTCCCACATACATGGGAGCCGCTTCTACATCTCCCGACACCCATGCGTCTGCTCCCCTTTGGCCGCCTATCAAGGGAATGAGTTCTTCCAGACCACCCCCGCGGGCTTCGATTTCGAGGACTTCTGCGACAGTTTTATTCTTCAGGGCTCGTCCCTGCATACCCAGCGATTTAGTGATCAGGGTTGTGTCCTGTTCCTGTCGTTTGATTAGCTCCTGCTTGATGTTGTCGTGTACTTCACACTCCCTGGTGGCAATAAAACGACTGGCCATCATTACACCTTCAGCCCCGAGTGCCAGTGCGGCTGCCAGGGTAGTCCCGTTTGAGATACCGCCAACAGTAACCACGGGTATGGACAGGGTCTCGACCATTCTCGGGGTCAATACCATGGTTGATACGTCATCATCCAGCGGATGCCCCCCTTCCTCGATTCCGGCGGCGTAAACGCCATCGTATCCGACCTTTTCCGCATGTTTTGCGTGGCGAACCGACCCTACTTTGTGAAAAAGTTTAACACCCGCCTTTTTCAGTGTTTCAATCAATTCCATTCCGCCGAGCTTGTCTATGGGAGCGCCGGAAACTTCGATTCCGGCTACTTTTTCCTCTGCACAAACCTTGAAATACATCTTATGGTGTTCACCCGTTATGCGCATGGAGGGCAGAGCGGTGATATTCACCATAAAAGGGTTATCCGTGAGGCTTCTGACCTCTTTTATGGCGTGACGAAACGCCTCTTCAGTTTCATAATTGCCTGCGGTCAGATTTCCCAACCCGCCTGCGTTGGAAATAGCAGCGCACAGGGGTGGCTTACAGAGCCACATCATAGCTCCGCAGATAATGGGATATTTGACCCCGAACATATCGGTGATTGCTGTTTTGATCATTATTTCCTTTATAATAAGATTTCCAGATTTTCCAGAGGGTAGGAAACACAGGAATGAATGTACCCGTATTTTCTATCGGATTTTCGCACAGGAGTTCCTTCCGGCTGAAAAACTTTCCCTGAAACCAGCTTTATTCTGCACTGACTGCACTCTCCCGAGCGGCAGAGCGAGGGGACGGCCAGGCCATTGTTTTCCAAAGCAACCAGAAGCGATTCTCCGGCGCTTGTTTCAAAAGATTTTGAACCGTTGACCTGGACTGTAAACCGGTCTTCTGTCTTGATCTCTGAAGGCCACCCTCTGTATTCACGAATATTGACCGGTGTTCCAAACATCTCCTGCCTGATTTTTCGTCGGTCTATCTTCAGTTTGTCCAGTTCCGGCAGACAGAATTTGTACATGGCCTGGGGACCGCAAATAAAAAAGCTCTTTTCAGCCAGGTTCTCTACTGTTTCTTTGATGACCTCAGCAGTGATATAGCCGGTCTTACCCTTGTAACCAGGACTTGGCTCTTCAATAACAGGAAAGTAATTGAAAGCTGAAAACTGCTCTGACAGCTGTGACAGTTCCTGATGAAAAATCATATCATCAAGAGACCGGCTACCGTAGAACAGATTAATCCTGCGCTGCAATCCCCTGTCTGTGACTTCCCGGATCATACTCATAAAGGGTGTGATTCCGCTTCCTCCTGCCAGGCAAACCAGTTCTTTTTGATGAAGAATCGGGTGATAATGGAAGGTTCCCTGGGGCCCTGAGCTTTGAAGGCTATCCCCGACTTTAACCCCATCCAGCAGAAAGTTTGAGACCCGACCGTTTTCCACACGACGTACGGTGATATCCCAATATCCGGTCTGATTGGGAGGGGACGAGATACTGTAAGCACGGCCGGTCCGAACCCTGTCCACTTCCATGGAGAGTGAAATATATTGTCCCGCCTGAGAAGGAGGAAGGTATCCATCCGCAGCCGTCAGGCGAAGGGTTTTGGTTGACTCGGTTTCATCAATGATTTGACTGATCCGAAGCTGGATCTGCTTCGGGTGAAGTCGGTTGATAATTTCGGCTACCTGACCTTTGTCCATGGAAAAATCGTC
Organism: bacterium; assembly: GCA_029940215.1. Lineage (GTDB taxonomy): Bacteria > SAR324 > SAR324 > XYD2-FULL-50-16 > XYD2-FULL-50-16 > JAHJRI01. The sequence goes on from JAOZRE010000441.1 coordinate 3,679, forward strand.
GCCTGATTGCCGGGAAATATCAATCTCCCGCTTGATTTGATCATATCCCTCAAATTGTTCCAGCAGTTCCTGTTTCATCTGTTTTCT
>JAOZRE010000442.1 GCA_029940215.1 bacterium
TTCGAAAATTCAGGGTTGCTTTATGGCGGTTAACCACCCCGCGAAAATCGGTGTTTAACAAATCCGGCCCTTCCGGGGAATGATGTTTTATAGGTTTTGCCAATAACTGCAAAACTCTTTGTATTGCTTGATGTTTTTCTCCTCTTTAGTCAACAAGGGCCATTGTTGTCAGGGGATAGGCTCAGGAGTTCTGAAATTCCTATCATCTATCATCTCATCGGTGCACGACGGTAAAGTCGCCAAGATTTTTGACTGTGACCTGGAACAGGGGCGCGCAGTTACTTCACCTTGAAGTTGGAGAGCGCCTTGAATTATTACAATGTGCCCCCAGGAGCATGTGGCAAAGCTGCCTGATACCTGAGGGAAACACTTGAGTAATTTTTGAGCCGACCTTTAGAAAACGACCGCAAAAATATTGCCGAGGATTTCGATTAAAATAAAGAGGGTGGAAACGGCGACAAATGCCGTGATAAACACCTGCTTGCTGAATAGTGGTTTCATAAGGGTGTAAGAGTTTGTTTGTGGTGACGTACTCGCCAAGGACGACCGTCAGTTTTTCAGCTTCGGTTTCTGGTCAATCTTTTGAACTTCCTTTTTGGTACCCTGTTTTCTGAACACCGTTTTCGTGCGGTTTTTCATCCATCTGAGATAATCCTCAAAGGCCGGGACCGGGCACAGGTATTTGCACCAGGGACGTTTCACAAACAGGGAAACGAGTAGCACGATGCTGAGAAAGAGCACTTCCCGATTGCTTCCCGACAGGCTGAACAGGGTGCTGTACACCTCATAAGAGCTAATCCCCGGGTTCCTGAATATGAGGGCAACAAAGACCGCCAGCCAGACCACGGCCCGTCTTAACCATTTGAAAATCGATTGATACTGCCTGGATTGAAAATTTCTGGCCTTCCCAAAAACGGCCAGGCACTCCTGGGCCGCCCCAAATGGACAGATATAGTGACAGTAGATATTTTTATTGGTTGTCAGGAATATTAAAAGGACGCCGAAGATCAACAGGTACCAATAGAGCTGATAGTGAACATCGGGCCAATACCCCATCAAAAATTTGCTGATATCCACCAGGGTCAGGGGGTGGTTCACCATGAACCCGATGACAACCATACCCGACAGCAATAACAGCCAGCGAATTCGTTTTTTGGTTTTGCCCGAAGCGGTTTTGATACCAAAGACAGCAACTGCCAACAGCAACATCAGAACAATTTCGGGGTAACCCCACTGGATGTCGACCCGCTTTTCAACCGGTTTCGGTAGATTCAGCTCTTTCAGGGCAATCTCCCTGCTGGCCTCTTTTATGGAATGGATCACCGCCCGGGTGGTGTAGGTGGCCCCTGTGATGCCATCCACATCCCCGTCGATCTCAAATGGGTCTTTGTAGCTCTTACCCTTCATTGACTTGAGCAAGGGGCTCTTCATCACCTTCTTAAACCAGGAGGGGGTCTCCCGGTGCTCCACCACGACTGCATTCACAACCGCCCCAGTAGAATTGACACTAACCGCGACTTTTAATGGACCACCAAATCCGTCTGATTGTTTAACGGTAATATACCCTGCCGGCAGATCGGACCCTGACTTGTAAGCGACATAGGATTCAAAACCGGTTTTTTCATAGCGCTCCGTCTCCGGCAGCAGTGCCTGGAAATGGTCGGTGATGTCACTCAAACTGCGGTTAAACCCGATAACAGCTGCAAGAACAAGGGTCACCAGGGTGAGTAGGGCGAGAATGTTTTCGGTTCGGTTGCTGCCCTTTGTCATCTCAGCTCCCCAGTATCGACAGGGCGGTATTGATAATACTGGCGATATGCTCTTTGTCTTGGGTCTCCTTGCAGGTGATGCGCAGCCCCTTGATGGTGGAGGCTAGAAAACGGCTGATCGCGACGGGGTCTTTATCAGCACTCAGTTCCCCCATCTCCCGGGCGCGTCTTAACGTCTTTTCCATGGCGGCTTCCATCCTGCCCAGTTTCAGTCCTGCTGTCTCCACAAGCTCCTGGTCGATATCGGTCATCTCGACGATGGTGTTGACGAAGAAGCAGCCGGCTCGCAGCTGCTCATCTACCAGCCCCAGAAAAGCGATGTCAAAGAAACTGTGGATGTTCTGAATGGGGGACTCCCCGGCCAGCAGAAACTTCTCAAGTTCGTTGACAAACAACTGTTCATAGAGGTCCAGCGCTTCAATGTACAGCGCGCGTTTGTCGCCAAAGGTTGCATACAGGCTCCCCCGATTCAGCCCCATGGTATCCAGCAGGTTCTGTACCGAGCAGGCGGCGTAACCCTTTTCATTAAACAGCATCATGGCCTTCAGCAGCGCTTCGTCCCTGTTAAACTCAATTGTTCTGGACATATCTTGTCTCCTTACCCTGCTTTATGCGGTCATCTGTCGTTTCAGATAGTCCGAAACGGACTTGTCGGCGATCTCGTTGACCGATCGCCAGTTGATCTCTTCCGGCCTTCCACCCTTGCGGATCATATGGTTCAGGATCGCCGGATGGTCAAAGATATTCCCGGCTGAAAAAACCGGCATTTCAGGTGTTTCCTCCTCATCCGACGGCGCCCAGACCTTCTCTATCAGCTTCTTGTTGATAAAGGAGCGAAACCGTTGGATGTTGCCCCGGGTGAGTTTGGCCATGCCGGAGGTTTCAAACTCCCGGTTCCATTGCAGCCAGGCATAGGACATCAGCTCATTCGCCAGCAGGTCCTCGGACGCAAAGATCAACCCCTGCTCCGGTTCGGTAGCCGGGCCGTTGTCCGGACCGAAGACGGACAGCACCTTGCGCCCGGATGTCAGGCTCAGTCTCAGCTTATCCTTAATCTCCGGGATTTCGTTGATCTCCTCATACATGGCGTAGAAATCCTTCCCGCCGCTATGAAACGCCTTACGGCTGTCGTCTCTCAAAAAGCCGACACCCAGCTTAAAACCGGAGGTGATATCCCCCATGACGTGTGATGCTACCCGGGGCAGGAAGATAATATGGTCGACCTGGTTCACCACCGAGGCGATCATCAGGGGTTCTTTCCAGTGGTGCGCGCCCAACGGCTCGGTTTTGATATACGCATCATACCCCGCCTCCTCGAAAAAGACCGGTTCGACCTTGCACTCATCGATCACCCCCAGCAAACGGGTTGATTTGCAGAGCGCTCTGGATGAACCCCTTTTCTTGTCCCTTGTCCAGTGCACGTCACCAACCCCGCTCTGATCCCCCACTAGAATATCGCCGGCTCCCTTTTCCTTGAGGATGGTCACCAGACTTTTCAGCAGCCAGGGGTCGGAGGTAGCGGGAAATTCGTTCCCGGAGTTCAGGGCCAGCTTGACCAGAATCCGGTCCCCCTTTTTAAGCCATGCAAAATCACTGGCCCCGTCCAGGGTCTGTCGGACCAGGTCTAATGCCTGTTCATGCCCGCCCTTGGGAATCCAGGCGCTGCTAACGGTTGGGCTGTACCCAGACAACACAGGCAGTTCCGCACTCGGGCTGTCACCACCCTCGGTTGAGGTCCGTCCGGTTTTCGGTAATACAGCTGCGGAGGCTAACCCGGCGGAAACACCGAGGAACGTGCGACGATTCAGTTTCTGTTTTTCTGGTTTCATTGTCTTTTGTCCAGTCAGTTTTTCTCTTGTTTGGATTGAGTCATAAAATACAACAACGCATACAGGACACAGATGCCGTCAACCACAATCACCTGCCGGAATCCGGCGGCCCAGGGCTGGCTGATGTAACTAATAATGAGCAGGACCATGCT
>JAOZRE010000090.1 GCA_029940215.1 bacterium
GCTCTACGATTTCCTTGAAAATCTCCATTTTCCCCGCTTCTATTTTAGAGACGTCCAGGATGTTATTAACCAGCTCTGTCAGGTTGCGCCCACTGTGTATGATATTATCCAGGTATTGGGAAAAGTCATCCGGCAGAGCGTGAACAGAGGCTTTTTTCTTCAGGATACGGCTGAAGCCGATGATGGCATTCAGGGGGTTGCGAATATCATGACTCATATTTGCCAAAAAACGTGACTTGGAGCGGTTGGCTGCTTCTGCCTGTTCCTTGGCTTGGATCAGTTCCTGGCTGTGGTTTTCTAGTTGTTGTTCCTGTTTGAATCGGGCTTTTTGCAGTTTTTCCGCCTGGAGGATGGACTGCGCTTTTTCTTTTTCGCTCTTTACTACATCATAAATGATGGTTTTTTCTGTTCTTAAAAACCGCGTCAGTATTGGTACGAGGGCGTTCAAACTGATGGGCTTGACGAGATAGTCATCAACACCGGCCTCTTTGGCTTCCGTTTTTTCAGACTCAAGAGCCCCGGCTGACAGGACGACGATCGGGGTATCGCTGATATTAGGATCTTGCCTGATGAGCCGGGTGGCGTTGATGCCATTCATAACTGGCATGAAAACATCCATCATTATCAGATCAGGTCTCAGGTTATGTGCCATTTCGACCCCTTTCTGTCCATTATCGGCAAGTTGAATGGTCAGTCCGAAATGGGAAAATATCTTGGAAATCAGTTCCTGTGTGATCAGGTTGTCTTCAACCACTAGTACAATATTATCCTTTGAGAAGCGGATTTTTTCCTGGGTCTCCTGGCGGCCCTTGGACAGCTTCGATTGAATATAGGGGACTTTCAGGATAAACGTATTTCCGAGTGCCTCCGAGTCCCTCAGGGAGAGGGTCCCGTATAGCATTTCAGCCAATTTTTGGGCAAGGATCAGATTGATGTTGCTGTTTTCTTCTTCAGTCCCCCTTTCAATAACTGCAGGAACACTCTCGCCAACGGCAATTTCCAGCGGGTCAAACAGGAACGAGTGGCTGCCAATTGGGAGGCTGATTCCCTGATCGGTCACAGTGAAAAACAGGTGGTCATCCACAAAAACCAATCCCAGGCTGACCTTTTTCCCCTCCGGTGTTCGCCTGATGGCATTCTGGAGCAGGATATTCAGAATCTGTTCCAGCCTGTTTCGGTCGGATCTTGCAAAAACGGGAATATGGGGGCCGATCTGATCGTAGCTGAAGTCCAGGGTCTTTTTAACGGCCTCTATTTTATTCAGGTAAAAGACGTTTTTCAGGGTCCTTCTGAGATCGACATCTGACTCATTATAATTCAATTCCCCTGTTTCCAGCTGGGAGAGGTCAAGAATACTGTTAATTATCTCTGTAAGATGTTGTCCGCTGTTCTCGATGTTTTCTATCAGGTAGTAGTGCTCCGAAAAATCGCTAGACGGATCTGCCAAAATGTCTCGCAGCAGGATCTGTGAGAATCCGATAATGCTGTTCAAGGGGGTGCGAATCTCCTGGGTGATGTTGGCCAGGAACCGCGATTTGACCACCTGGGCGTTGTACATCGCTGCCCGCGTGTTTTCGAGCTCCTGCATGGTGCAGGTCAGCTTTTCCTCAGCGACTTTCCACTCATTGATTTCTGACAGCAGGATCTGTATGGCGGTGACTTTTTCGTTTTCGTCACAAACCGGTTGGAAGTCGGTGCGATACCAACATTCACCGTTAATCTGCGAATGCCGATCTCGTGACTGGCAAGGTTTGCCTGTTTCCATAACCTCCTGAAGGCGTCTTTCAAGGAGGTGAATGGTATCGGGAAAAAACTCGTTCAAGGGCAGACCGGTGCAGGATTCTGGAGAGTGGTCAAAAAGGGATGTCCAACGGCTGTTGGCTACCAGCAATTCTCCGTCGGGGTTAACATAGGCAACAGGAACGCTGATGTGGTTGAACAGGGACTGGTAGAGCTCCGCCTGTTTTTTCAGTGTTCGGATCACCTCCTCTTTCTTTGCCAGTTCTGTTTCGAGTTGCTCCTGCCGGGTCATTTTTTACATGGTCATTTTGGTGTGTAATAAAATCTATGACAACAGTGAAATTTTTTTTCAGACGATTGCATACTGACTGCTATCATCTGCTGCTGCTGGTGATCCGAGGCGACCCGAAAAAGTCCGTCCGGGTATGAATTATTTGTGGAAAATCCTGTAGATACGTGCACTGGTATAGGGCAGGGTCTGATAGTTGTGGGTAATCTGTCAATAATTTGTTTTTTCTTCCCGTTGAACAATAAAGGCTATTCAGTCGCTTTTTTGTCGGTTTTAACGGATATTTCGGTATGAAATTCAGGGAATCAGCTGGGCCTGATTTATTCATTGTCAGGGGATTGCAGACGTTTCGGCCTGCAGGGTCGTTCCTTGACAACCTCCCCGTGGTTCATCTACCTTAAAAGACCAGTTAAGCCATACATTAGAACGAATAAGCCAGCCAAGCGAGTTGCCGACAGCTCTCTCAGGATTGTTCCCCCGGCCAACCTCTTGCCTGCGGGAGAGCTTCACTGCTCAACCCTTATTCAGCCTCTCAAACTGACTGGTGGGTTTTATCTATTTCATGAAATCGGTTCAAGGGCTTTACTGTGGAGTACTTTTAACGGTTGCTTCAGGGCGATTGGCAACCATCGAATTTACCAGCACCGGGCGTTTCGGTAGCCACCCCCATTTTATTTCAGGAGGCAGGAATGACAGAGGTTAAAGCAGGCGATACAGTTAAGGTCCATTATACGGGCACATTGGAGGATGGAACCCAGTTCGATTCATCGGTAGGCTCTGAACCACTTGAGTTCACTGTGGGTGCCGGGAATTTGATCCCCGGTTTTGAAAAATGCGTACATGGAATGGCTGTGGGCGAAAAACGAACGATTACGATTCCGCCGGAAGAGGCTTATGGAGAAAAAAGAGAGGACCTTGTTTTGAACATCGAAAGAGCTCAACTGCCTCTGGATGCAGAGCCTCAAGTCGGGCTTGTCCTTCAGGCGCAGCAGGAAGATGGTAGTGTGGTTAACATGACGATCACCGATGTGGCTGAAACAACCGTCACGGTTGACGCCAATTCGCCCCTGGCCGGAAAGACACTGACATTTGAGATTGAACTGGTGACAATGGTTTAGGTTCAGTGTCCATCCTGACCGTTTCGCATCAGTAATCGTACTGGCGCGACCTTGGATCGTTCAGGGCTGCTTCAATGGTTTTAAGGAAGGACTGCTTGTCACGGCCCAACTCCCCCTTCAGGCTCAGATAGTTGGAGACGTGGTTAGTGTTGAATACGCAGTGCTTCAGTTTATCGTCGGTATGTTCGATCATGGTATACAGCTCTTTCAAAATCTGCGTAAACGACCCCGACTCAAATTCCCCATTCTGTTCCTGATTCCACATATCGCTCCCCGGGGCAATTTCCAGCGTCAGAGGGGAAACATACCATTCGATTGGATCAGCAGGGGCCATTAAGTTGATAAGCTTGGCGGATTCCAGAGCGTGTTTCTGGCTTTTCTCCGAATCGTTGCCAGCCAGGCCAAGCAGGAAAATCCCTGACCAGGCGATACCTGCCCGATGGCACTTATGAGCGGCCTCAACGAATTCTTCCTGGCAGGTTCCTTTGCGCACGGCCTTGAGTACGTCATCGTCCCCGCTTTCAACCCCGACGTATACCATCGTAAATCCAGCTTTTGCCAGGAGGGCCAACTCTTCATCCGATTTTTTGACGATATCCTTTGCGTGTGCGTAAGCACTCACCTTATTCAGGTTGGGATGGACACTGCGGGCGTATTCAGTGACCTCTGCCAGCAGTTCGGGTTTGACAGTGAAGGCATTTCCATCCTCGAAGAAGAGCTTTCTGACCCGCCCCCCGTAGAGCAGTTGCGCCTGATCTATTTCCCGTTTGATCTCTTCGACATCCTCGCGGATGGAGAATTTTTTGGTGCGGTACATGGAGCAGAAGGTGCAGCGATGCGTACAGCCATTGGTGATGGCGATGAGCAGCGAATTCCATTCCGATGGGGGCCTGAATACCGGCTCTGTTAAATTTCCGACAACCTGGTTCATGCTGAGCTTCCTGTATGATATGGGTGAATCGTGTCTTAAATAACCCTGGCAACCACAGAGAGTTGCCTGCTGAAGCTTTTATTATATTGTCCTTGTCCTATCACGACAATTGTTTTTTCCTCTTCGGAGGGTGTCTCCCTCATTAAATTGTCAGATTCGAAGCAAAAGGAGCCGATCCCCCGTCCGGCGGCGAAATGCTGGCTGCCACTCCGCTGGCGGTGACGGTTATCGATTTCTAAAACGTTAGCCCTGGATGCAGTCGAGTACCTTTTTGATAAACTGCTCGTGATTCCACGAGCCATCCAGGGTAACACCCAGTCAATCTCTATTTTGCCGGCTCATCAATGCAGGTCTCTGCCATGGTTTGGAAGGCTTGCCGTTGCTCTGCTGACCCCATTACCGCGATCAGGTCATCCTCCTTGAACAGGTAACTGGCCTCCGGATTAGGGAAGAAGATGTTGTTGCGGATGACCCCAACGACGGTGACTCCCACTTCTTTTCTGATATTCAACTCTCGAAGGGTCTTCCCCATCAGGCCGTTACAGTGCTTCATATCAGCCCATGTAATCTCGATCAAATTCCGGGCGTTTTTCAGCTGGTTGACCGGGAAATCTCCCAATTGCTGCTCCATCAATGGCTTGTAGTGTCGCTGCCTTTCGTTGTCGATATAGTTCTGAATAATAGTGGCCGGAATATTCAGGTGAAACAGGGTCTGGCGGGCTACCTCCAGTCCGGCCTCCAGTTCTGGCAGGACCACAACGTACGCGCCAAGAGAATAAAGATGCTGCATTTGCTCATTCCCTTCTGCCACTGCTATGACATCGAGATCCGGTTTCAGGCTTTTGACTTTTTTAATGGCAGCCTGCGTAGTGGATGAGTTCGGGATACACATCAGAAGCAGGTCTGCCTGTTGAATTTCAGTCTTCTCCAACACAATATCCTGGCTGATATCTCCGAAAATAACGGGAAAGCCGGATTGTTTGCATTGATCGAATCGCTGATAGCTGAGCTCTACAATGACAAAGGTCACGTTGATCTGGTTCAGAATACGGCCGACATGCTGACCGTAACGGCCACCTCCTGCTATCACTACATGCTTCTTCAGCTCTGCATTGTCCAGGTTTACTGTTTGAAGCGGTTCATGCCGGAACAGCTTTTTTTTCAGAGAGTAGAGTGGCGTTGTCAGGTTAGAAACCAGAGGTGTCAGCATCATGCTGATGATGGCGGTGGAGAGCACATAGGAATATATCTCATCTCCGATGGAGCCGGACTCAATTCCCAGCCGGGCCAGGACGAAGGAGAACTCTCCAATCTGGAACAGACCAAGGCCGGTGGCAAGTGGTATGATATTGCTATATCCAAAGATGCGGACAATGGAGGAAAAAATAATGGTTTTCCCCAGCCCCACCAGCAAAACAATCACCAGGATGGTGCCGATGTTGTCCATCAAAAATGAGGGTTTCAGCAGCATACCGACGGATGTGAAAAAGAGCAGGCCGAAAAGGTCCCGAAGCGAAACAATATCGCTCAGCGCTTTGTAGCTGTATTCAGATTCACTGATAACCATACCTGCGATAAACGCACCGAAGGCGAAGGAGAGTCCAACCAGGTAGGTCACATATCCAATCCCCAGGCCGATAGCCGTGACCGTCAGCAGAAACAATTCCTGCGACTCCCTGTGGGCTACAAATGAGAGCAGTTTTGGCAGCAGCTTGGTTCCCAGTACGAACATCGTCACCAGAAAAACCACTGACTTGACAGCCGCTGCGCCCAGGATCGGCAGACCGGCCTTGGGATCGTTCAACTGCGGCATGATGATCATCAGAGGGACAATCATCAGGTCCTGTACGATCAGCATGCCGATCATCACGCGACTGGACAGTGTGCCCATCCACCCCTGTGCCATCAGAGTTTTTAAAATCACCATCGTGCTGGAAAAGGAGATCAGGGCGCCGAACCAGAGAGACTGCACCAGATCCCAACCCATCCATGTGCCGATGCCATATCCATACCCCATTGTCAGCAGGATCTGGATGGGTGTGCCGATCAGTGAGACTCTCCAGACGGGTTTCAGCTCTTTGAAGGAGAACTCGAGGCCCAGCGCAAACAGCAGCAACGCCACTCCGATTTCGGCCAGCATCTCTATCTCATGCAGCCCGGATACGGTAATGCCTGCGGTAAAAGGACTCAGCAGGACCCCTGCCAGGATGTACCCCAGAATCAAGGGCTGCTTCAGCGATCTGGCAATCAGAGCGCCAATCAGGCCTGCAATAACGATAATAATAATATCTCCAGCGATGCCCATAATGACCTTAAAAGAGTGAAACGCCGCGGTTTTTGGCGTTTTTTATAGCCGGATCCACCCCGGATTCAGTTTCGGGATAGCCCAATCCATATGTATCCAACCGTTCTCTAAGTTTCGAGTAAATGTCTTCCACCATAATTTCTCCATGTCAGGTTCAATCGGGATCCTGTGGCTTTGATAACCGGTTTACTGTTGAACCCATCCTACCGGTTGTTAACGGTAATGGGAATGAGAAAGTTGATAATGATCATGTGACAAACCCTCTTATACATGGCTTCAGACACCGTGTGAGAAACTGGAGGATCTGCTTGATTTCGCTGAAATAGCGGAATATTGTTAAGAGAAGATATTTTTTGTTACTCATGGTGTGCCGGTTCCGTTTGGAACCTATGATATCTACAAGGTGGATTCCGATCCATCTTCAGACGCCCTGGAACTGTTTCAGGGGGGTATCGTGGTTTCAGCACCGTAGATATTCAACCTTCCCGATCCGCAGTATCCGCATGACCGCCCGGTGAGTCTGCACTCGCCGGGTTACGTTCCTCAGCTCTTGTCGATGGCTTTCCAGAAATCGTTTTCGTGGATGATCTGTATGCCGGAACCATTTTTCTGCCACTCGAGGACCTGTTCCACCTTCCGGCCATAACAGGCAAATGTCCAGCAGGGGCTGCCGCTAGCTCCGATCACAAGGTAGTTGATATCCTCTTCCAGCTTATTCGAGAAATTCCCTTTCTTCCGAGTGATGATTGATTCAATCTCATCCCTGGTGGTTCGGGAAGAACTGCCGGTAAAACAGAAGGTATGACCTTCAAAGACAATTTCCGGGTTGATTAAGCAGATGCCTTTGACGATCGCTGATTCTTCGAGAGGCTTGCTTTCAATAGTGCTGGAAAACCTGAAGAACTCTCCAAAAAAGCTGAGGAGCATGTCATGCTCCTGCTCATCAATTTTACCGTCTTCCAGAACGGCGGTAACCGCCTTGTTGATCTCTCCAAAGGGCCAGCAGGACCTGAGTTCATTGTGATCATCGAGCCAGTTTTTTAACCCGTCCAGCTCTTTTTTATCGATGATATTATCTGCAATAATCCCCCCCAGGATACCATGCAACCGCTGAAGATCTGATGTAATGGCGGAAAAGTAGTTGTCTGATGAGGTGAACTTGTCGCAGAACCAGAGGATATCCTTTTTTTCATCATCGTCGATGAACCCATCTTCCAGTGATCCATCGATGAGGGTTTTCAGTTCATTGAACGGGTCGTGCTGCAGAACATCCTGATTCTCCTCCAGCCAGGTTTTCAATGTGGTAACTTCATCCAGCAGTATTTCACCGTCGATGGCAATTCCCTTAAGAAGCCCTTCCAAACTGTGCATGGCCCGGGTAACTCTCTGGGGCTTGGTGAGCATGAAGTAGGGCTGGGCATCTTGTGTGATGATTTTCGTGTTTTCTGCCATCCTTTTTTTTATGGGAACGAAATTGTCCAATTACCGATCGCAATTCGGAAATATTTTCCTGACCGGGTTTAAAAACAGTGTTGCTAAGGGATAGCCTGAACTTATTACCCCACCAGGGGGGATTGGTCGAGCATAACCTTTTTTTTCAGCAGCAACCGTGTTTCAACTCCCCCCTTCCATTGGTGTTTCCAGCTGTACAGCTCAGATCTGGATTCCTGCGGAGGCAACAGCGCCACCGTCGCAGGCGATGGTTTCTCCCACAACATATGCACCTGCTCTGGAACAGAGGAAAATTGCCAGCCCTGAAATGTCCTCGATACTGCCGACACGGCCACTCGGATTGATCTGGCCGACGGCATCCCAGTCGACACCGTCGCCTTCTGTTTTACCACCATACCCGACGCCTGTGCTGAGCATCCAGGTTGGAAAGGGTCCGGGGGCAATTGCATTGACGATGATATGCTCCTTGATCAATTTGGCCGCCAGTTGACGGGTCAGATGATGTGCCGCGGCCTTGGAAGGGCCGTAAGAGTGTGTATCAAATGCCGGGGTTAAAATGCCGTCGATGGAGCCGATATTGATTACCCGCGACGGGTCTTCCGGTGATCCTGATAGCCGTAGCAGTGGCAGCAGTTTCTGGGTCAGAAAAAATACACCCTTGACATTAGTATCCATTACCTTGTCCCATCCAATTTCTGGAAAGTCATCAATCGGTGCGCCCCAGGATACGCCGGCGTTGTTGACCAGGATATCGAGTTTGCTTTCCCTGCTTGAGAGGGTGTCTGCAAGCGACTGTATCCCTTCCAGGCCCGAAAGGTCAGCGGGTACCGAAATACACTCGTTGCCAGTCATGTCACTCAGCCGCTTGGCAGTAGCGTCGCAGACCTCTGTTTTTCTCGAGCTGATATAGACTTTTGCCCCATGAGCCAGAAATCCGGCAGCGATCATTTCGCCGATTCCGCGGGAACCTCCTGTTACGAGGGCTGTTTTTCCTTCAATGGAAAAGAGATTTTTCATATTGATATTCATTTTAACTCCTGACGAATGTGATGGTTTCTGATTGAAGAATTGTCTATTGACTGGTGACAGGATCAATCGAAATGGTGATTCTGCGGGAGCGTACGCGGTTTTCAGCGCCGCTCGCGTCCAGAATGGGGGTGCTGTTAGACAAACCGGTAGTGACCAGCCGTTTTTTCAGCCAGTCCCGGCGATGTGTCGTATCGCGCAGGTTCAGGCAGAATGCCAAAGCCGCTTCCGCCCTTGCGATGGAAAGCTTCATATTCCCAAGGAAAGCGCCATTTGGATTCTGGGTATTTTTCCAATTGGAAGACGCATGCCCCTGAATTCGGATTGCTGCGATATGACGGTCCTGTTTAACCAGGGCCTCAACGAATTCGGGGAAAAAGTCACTCAGCAGACTTTTTAAAGCCGGTTTAATAACAATGCCGCCCCCTGCAAAAAACGGTTGTTCCGGGATGAAGCTCACCACTAGCCTTTTTCGGTCAAACTGGACCTGGGAACCGGCAAATGCATCACCCATGCTTTTTTCAAGTGCGTCGGCGATCTGCTTTCTTATATCCGCGCTATTGTTGACAGGCGTCGGTTTGTTTGCAAGGGACGATTGTTTTGCTTCCGCCTCAGTGAGCCTGGCCTGGAGGTTTTTCGTTCGGGCAGTCAATGTGACAACCTTCTGTTCTTTTTTCTGGAGGTCAGCTTCAAGACCGGTGACCCTGGTACTGAGTGAGGGTTCCCCAACCGTTTTTGCGGGTTGCTTTCCAGTGAAATAGGCAATCGGTAGCAGAATCAACAGGGTAATGACAAGGGCCGGCCAGACCTTGGAACGTTCTTGTTCTTTTGGCTTGGGAGCCTGGGCCGGTTTAGACTTTAACGATGTCTGGGGTGTTGGTGCCGGGTAACTTGCTTTGGTTTCCTGAAATTGTTTTTCGGCTCGCCATTTTTCAATTTCGTCGTCCAGCCATTCGATGGCCTCCTCTGAAAAAGCAACGTTTTCCTTAATATAGTCCAGGGTTTCCTGTTCAATCTGCGTAATGGTGTTGCCGTCGATAATGGCATCGTAGATCTTCCTGGCACCCTCAACAGATATGAGCTTATCGGCTTCTGCAGCTGCGGCCTCTTCGGCGATTTCAATTACTTCGCGGTCATATTTCTTTCCTTCAATAATCTTATAATAGCTTTTGGCCATGTAATGATACTCCCTGTGATGTTGAAGAAAACGTTTTCAATCCTGAAAATGATGTGAACGCTACCATATGAAGTAAATGATTAGCAGTTTTATTGTTTTCTTACAACACCGGCAAATCAGTAACCGGCTGGAATCCATCGTCTCTCTGTTACAATCGGTAGATCCGTACCGCATTATCATGGTATAATGCCGCCTTTTCCGATGTTGAAAACCCTTTGGTGAAGCGCTTAAAAGCATTTCAGCGTATCCTCTTCAACCTGCGCCAGCCATTGAAGGAGCTGTTCGGACATTGTTTTTCCTTATTAAGAATTCACACGGTACTGCATTTCTCTCCTGTTGACCGCCGGAAGCGCTTCGTTTACCATGAAGGTTCGTGGCATCTCCTATGGAGCAGGTATCTGCCTCTTGCGATGCCATTCAGGGCAGACAATTCAAGGGGTTCCGCGGGTCGCGGTGGTCCTGCCGGTGTCTCTCTGATGTTCCTGAAAGGCTTCTCATGCCGGTCTGTTCCATCGTCGATGGATAAGACGGCAAACATTCGATCCATTGACAACGAGCTGACATGCAAACATCCAGACCCGGGACACTGGGAGAACTGAAAAAACACTTTTCCAGGCTGCCCACCGTTCGCGAAGAAATCCGTCATAATCTGGTAAAAAAACTTGAAAGTGGTAAAGAGCTGTTTCCAGGCCTGATTGGTTATTCCAACACCGTCATGCCTGAACTGATAAACGCCCTCCTCTGCGGTCATAACATAATCTTTCTGGGCGAAAGAGGCCAGGGAAAAAGCAGGATTATCCGCAGCATGATCCAGTTGCTGGACGAGGAGATCCCGGCTGTCGCTGGCTGTCCCATCCATGATAATCCGTTTCAACCCATCTGCTCTGACTGCCGGGACAAGCTGAAGGAGCTGGGGGATAACCTCCCTCTGGAGTATATTCCGCGTGATCTCCGGCTGGTGGAAAAACTGGCGACCTCGGACGTCAGCACGGCTGATCTGATCGGGGAGGTGGATCCCATAAAAATTGCGAGCGGGCGTAACCTGGATGATGAGTCCTCCATCCATTTCGGGCTGGTGCCCAGAGCGAATCGCAGCATTTTCGCTATTAACGAACTACCTGATCTGGCGGAGAAAATCCAGGTGGCCTTCTTTAATATCATGGAAGAGAACGACATGCAGATCAAGGGGTTTCCGGTGAGGTTGCCCCTGGACATCCTGCTGATTGCCACTGCTAACCCCGAAGACTACACCAACCGTGGCAGGATTATTACCCCCCTCAAGGACCGCTTTGATGTCCAAATCCGGACCCACTATCCCAAAAAGCAGGACCAAGAAATTAAAATCATGGAGCAGGAATCGAAAGCGATTGAATTCGATGGGTTTGAGGTCTACATGCCCAAATTCATCAAGGAAATCCTGGCGGAAATTACCTTTCAGGCTCGTAAAAGTACTGCGATCAACCAGCACTCCGGGGTCAGCTGCCGGGTGTCCATTCGCAGCTACGAGGCGATTCTGGGCAGCGCGCTCCGCAGGTGCCTGACTGTCGGTGAGAAAAAACGGGTGCCTCGAATCTGTGACCTTGAGTCTGTCTTCCCTGCCATTGCCGGCAAGCTGGAGATGGAATATGACGTTGAAGATCGCACCGAGACTGAACTGCTGGAGGACCTTTCCAAGCGGGCGGTTAAAACCGTGTTCAATAACTATTTTGAACTGGATCAGCTGGCTGCAGTAACACAGGTGTTTGAAACCGGTATGAAGGTAACTGTCTCCCGGTCGCAGCCGTCCGCAGAATACCAGGGGCTGCTGGAAGCCATCCCCGGCTTGAAAGAAATCGTTGCGGCGCTGGTGGATGCTACAGATCCGGCGGCTGCGGCTTCGGCCATTGAGTTCATCCTGGAGGGCCTGCATCTGTCGAATAAGATCAATCGGGACGTCGTCAACGAAGAGGTTGTCTATCGATGAAAAAAATCATCTATCGTCAATGGGATGGCAGTCAGCAACCCTTCAGCCTGGATAAGAAAGAGGTCGCCGATCGCTTTTTTGAAAACATGTTCAAGGGAATGTCTGCCGGAATGTCCCTCGCACAGATGATGTGGGAAGGGTTCTCCATGGCTGGGCGGGACTTCAGGGTCATGGGACTGGAGGAGATGATCCGGGAGATTGAGAAGCAGAAAAACGAGCTGCTGGAGAAGTACACCCTTGATAATGCCTTCGACAAACCCTACGACGAACTATCGTTTGCTGTTGAAAACGAGAATTTCACCAGGGCGGTGGAAAAAGCGTCCCAGATTCCTTTGTTTGAGGAGTTGGAGCCTGGGTTACTTGAAAAGCTGGGCGCCCTCGACCAGGTGGAATTTCTGGATGAGGAGAGCCGGGAGATATATGAGCGCTGGAAACAGCGGGAGAAGGATATTCACGACCTGTACGAATTCTATGCTGAATATTCACACTTATTCACGGGGGATGAGACCCTGGACTTTGATCAGGCGGTTGAGCTGATGCGGCAGACTGAGGCCCTGAACGAATTGCAGAAACAGCTTCTCAGCGGCGACCTTTCCAGTATCGATATGGAAGCGCTGGAACAGATGCTGGGCGAGAATGCCGGGGAGTCCATGAATATCCTGCTGCAGCTACCACAAACCTTGACAGATGAGGGGATTATCGAACAGGAACAGGGACGGTTCGAAATCACCCCCAGAGGCATGCGTTCACTGGGAGAACTGGCCTTTGGCAAGGTATATCGCCAGATCAATCGAGACCGGCAAGGGGGACATATAGGGAACGCGCCCCAGACCGGTGAGGTCGAACCGGATTCTTCACGGCCTTACCAATATGGTGATCGTTTCGATCCAGATATTACCCGTACCATACTGAAGGCGGTGACTCATGGTCGTCACAAGGGCGAAGGTTTGAACCTGTCGCCGGATGACTTCTATGTCCGGGAGCGGGAGGAGTTAATCACCTCCACCATCGTGGTCCTGCTGGATCTTTCCTGGTCCATGTCCGTCGGTGGCCGGTTTGAGGCTGCGAAGAAAGTGACACTGGCGCTGAATCACTACATCAAAACCCGGTTTCCCAAAGACCGGATTCACATCATCGGCTTTTCCACGGAAGCCCGGGAACTGAAGGAGAAGGAGTTGTCCCAGGTTGTCTGGGACGTGCAGCGACCCTTTACTAATCTTCAGGGAGGGCTGCGGCTGGCAATGAAGCTGATAAAGCGCAGCGGAAACCGCAACAACCGGGTGTTGGTGATTACTGACGGTCAACCGACAGCTTACTACCTGGGCAACGAACTCCATGCTGAGATGCCGGATGAGATGTTCGGTATCAGTGCCAATGCCTGTCGGGAAACCCTGGTCGAGGTGAAGAAAGTCACCGCCCAGGGTATGAATATCGAGACTTTCCTGCTCGATGAAAGCCCCGTTTTGGTGGAGTTCGGACGCGAGGTCGCCAGAATAAACCGCGGACGCGCCGTGCTTTGCATTCCCAACGATCTCGGTAAACTCGTCATCATGGAGGAGATCAAACGACGGAGCAGGTAACTGCCAGTAACTATTTCTGCTGCAGTTCGTTTACTATTTCTTTCAGGCATTTTTCCCATTTGTCGGCTGCTACCTGGCAGGTGCCGACTTTCTCATGGCCACCACCACCGTACTTCAGCATCAGCTTTCCGATATCGGTTTCACAGGTTTGGTTCAGGATGCTGTGGCCGCAGGCGAACACGATATTCTGTCGGTCCCTGCCCCACATGATTCGGACATCGACGTTCTGGTCCGGATACAGGGCGTAGATGACAAAGCGGTTTCCGCTGTAGATGGTCTCTTCGGATAACAGGTTGGAAACAATCACGTTCTTCTTTAGCTTGGTGCACCTCTCCATCATGATCACGAACTGTTCCTGCG
>JAOZRE010000443.1 GCA_029940215.1 bacterium
CGCACTGAAAACAGCGTTTTCATGAAATTGTAGAGTGCCCTCCAGTTGAATGGGCAGGTTAACGGTGTGGTTAAACGGATTTTTCAGCAGATGCGCACGAAAACTATCGTCAGAGATGTCTATGACCTCGGCATCCTGAAACCCAAGCTGGATATGATCAATGGGAAAATAGCATTTGTAGATCGCCTCCTTGATGGAGAATATGATCCGTGCCTCACGGGAAAGCTGTTCCGATCGATCCCCCCAGCGGTCAATCTCTCTCGTGGTCAGCGTATATCTCGTAATATCGGACCGAACATCACGTGACAGGTCTTCAATATCAATCCCCAGGCCAATAATCGGTTCATGGGGTTTTCTGACGATTGCGGCAGCCAGCGACGCCCCATGCGTAATACTGCCAAGGACATTCAAGGGCCAGAGGGGCGACCGGTCATGATCTCGCAGTATGGGCAACCCGGGATATCCGGCCTCCCTCATTGCTGCATGGGCACATCTGCGACCACTGAAGAATTCCGCCCGCCTGCTGGCCGACAGAAAAGAGTTCCCGATCTCGATTTCAAGGGGGTGGACACCTGTCAGCAAAATCCCTTTTTTGTCATCTGCAAAACAGCATGATTCCGGAAAGGGATTTTGAAAAGCCATGATCCTGGTATGGATTGGTGATTGGGTGATTACATTTCCAAGTTATTCCTGAATATTGACACTAATGCAGCGAACCACACAACCGTAAAATGGTCACCCATTATGCCCCCATCGCCCGCATCGGAAATTTTTTAAATGATATCAATCATGGACATGTTTTCCACCCTTCTGTAATATTGGACGGATACAAAACACAAAAATATGCTAAAACCTACTTGAAAACCGTGACTTATGAGTTCAAAAAAACTGATCACTTCTGCCCTGCCTTATGTAAATAATGTTCCCCATCTCGGAAATATTATCGGCTGCGTTCTCTCTGCTGATGTGTATGCCAGATTCTGCCGGGGCATGGGATATGAAACCCTTTATATTTGCGCCACAGACGAATACGGGACCGCAACTGAAAACAAAGCACGGGAAGAGGGAGTGACCCCCAGGCAGATCTGCGACAAGTATCATGCGCTTCATAAAGAGGTGTATCAGGCGTTCAATATCTCCTTCGACTATTTCGGCCGAACATCAGACCCGGACCATATAGAGGTGACCCAATCCATTTTCAGAGAACTGGATGAGAATGGTCTGATCGACGAACAGGAGACGGAGCAGACCTACTGCGAGCATGATCATATGTTCCTGGCGGACCGCTATGTCGTCGGGAAATGTCCGGCTTGTGGTTTCGAAGAGGCTCGGGGGGATCAGTGCGACAATTGTGGCAAATTGCTGCAGCCCACCGAACTGCTGGATCCGAAATGCCAGATCTGCCAGAATACACCGGCCAGGAAACTGACACGTCACCTGTATATCAATCTACCGAAACTGGAGCCACAACTGAAAGCCTTTCATGAAAAATCCATGGGAGAAGGGCAGTGGAGCAATAATGCCGTCAGTACCACTAAAGGTTGGATCAGTACCGGACTGCTGCCCCGGGCGATCACACGTGATCTGGAATGGGGTATTCCTGTCCCCCGACCGGGTTATGAGAACAAGGTTTTTTACGTCTGGTTCGACGCCTGCATCGGCTACATATCCGCCACGAAATCTGCCAGACCCGACAGTTGGCTGGACTGGTGGCAGGACCCGGACGGAACCCAGCTGTACCAGTTCATGGCTAAAGACAATATCCCCTTTCACACGCTGATTTTTCCGGCCTGCCTCCTGGGGACCGAAAAACCGTGGACACTGCTTCACCACATTAACGCTACTGAGTACCTGAACTACGAAAATGAGAAGTTTTCAAAATCACGGCAGATAGGTGTCTTCGGCACAGACATCATGAAACTGGATCTCCATATCGATCTCTGGCGATTTTACCTGTTGCACAACCGCCCTGAAAAATCAGATTCCAATTTCTCATGGGACACCTTTCTCGAGGACATCAACAGCAACTTCATCGACAACATCGGAAACCTGCTGAACCGTGTGCTGGTTTTTTACAACAAGCATTTTCAAAACGGCGCAAACGACGTTGAGCTCAGTAAAGAGCAGAATCAGTTCCTGTCCGACGTCAGAAATGATGAATCGCGAGTAGTGGAACAGCTTGAAAAAGTTCAGCTGCGAGAGGCCTTTAACAGCATTCTGGTCCTTGGAAAACGGGGCAATAAGTTCTTCCAGGACCAGGAACCCTGGGCCCGGATCAAAACAGACCCTGCAGCCGCCAAGTCCAGCCTGGTTGCCCTGATCTATCTTGTTCGAGACCTGGGTATCCTGTTATCCCCCTACATGCCGGACACCTCCGAAAAAATATTAAAAATGGTGGGGTCAAAAGGTGCTAATTTCCAGAACCTCGGTCAATGGCAAGAGGCTTTTCAAACCATCAACATCGATTCTCCCCAGATCCTGTTCAAGAAACTGCAGGCCAAGGAGATTCAGAAATATAAAGAAAAATTTTCCGGAGTACAGGAAGAAACTGTTGACCCATTGACAGCATGGGCTGACGTCGAAATTAAGGTCGGACTGATCGAGTCTGTCACTCTCCACCCGGAAGCTGACCGGCTTTATATCGAAACAGTTGAGTGCGGCGAAGAGCAGCCCCGCACTATCGTTTCAGGCCTGGTTAAATACTACACGCCCGAAGAGTTGCTGGGTAAGAAGGTACTGATTGCCTCCAACCTTGCTCCAGCTGAGTTGCGAGGAGTAAAATCAGAAGGGATGGTCTTAGCTGTTGAACACAGGAAAAAGCTGGAAGTAATAATGGTCGACGCCCCCCAGCCGGGGACACGCGTTCTTCTGGAAGGGGTTGAAAACGGATCATGCGCAGATCAGATCAGTATTGATCGGTTTCTGGAAGCCAACATCAGAGTGGAAGAGCAGCTGGTTCAAATAGAAGGGAAAAAATTGACAGTTGACGGCACTGAGATCCGGACTCAGAACATCGTCAGGGGAAAGGTCAAATAACCAACTGCCCTGCTGTCAAAAATCGGTAACCCATCAGAAACGGTAATTTACCTGAAATAACGGAACACCCCGTTGCTGGATCTTCTCCGAAGCCAGTTGATACTCTCGAAGTTCCCGACTCATGAGCGGTTTCATATATTGCCCCTCTTCATAATCGCTGGGGATGCGCTGTTCCCTGTATGGGAAAACGGCCTGTTTGTTGAGCTGCATGATCCCAAAAATGAATCCGACGATGGAGCCTCCTCCCATACCACTCAGGGCATTCAAACGAATGTCCGCACTTGGGGCCAAGGGATCCAGCATCCAGATAGCCACGCCAAGCACTATACCTCCAGCTGCTCCACCCACGGTGAAAAAGGCAAGCTGTTGCAATGCCGGTGATCCTTCATCCTGGGCAAGCGCCTGCTGCTGATTGGCAAGCAACATCAGTCCCACCATTAAAATAAAGCATAACCGGATAACTCTGTTTCCCATCGATCCTCTTTTTGATATTTTCGTTAAACGGTAGATCGGTATTTCATAAATCCATTCATCATCCATGCCTTTTTAAGACATTCCCGCTGAAGGACGCAGGGAATCAACCTTCAACGGGAGCTGTTTTATACAGGCAATTTTTGACGAAAAAGACTTTATTACACTATCAGGAACGGCAACGGTCATAAAATGCCAGCGTATCCCTGGTCATT
>JAOZRE010000444.1 GCA_029940215.1 bacterium
CTTGATCCAACGTTTGAGGAATCCGATTTGTCTTTCGAAATACTTATCATGCATCCAATTGTTACCTATATAAGTTTGATGTTCTGCATGAAGTCCCAATAACCATATATGTCTAATAGCAACAAAAATGTATGATCTCTTTATTTCATCATCTGGAAAATCCCTGATTTCCGTATATCCTTTTAAGAATTTATTCCAGAGTTTAGTCCGCTTCGCCTTTCCCTGCTTTGACTCATCTGAGAAATCTGCCCGGCACCAAAGAAAAACTGCATTATCGTATGCCCTCCAACCATATCCATAGCAGTCAAAATCAAACAGTGTCATTTCACCGTCTTTGTCAAAATGAACATTTCCTCCATGATGATCGCCATGACAAATACCATATTGAGGTTTCTTCTTTACCAACCCGCTGCTAATTTTCATTGATAATTCATTACCAATTTCGGTTAAGTATTTTAGATCATCAACCCTTTCACCAAAAGATTTTTTGAGAGCCCGAATGGGTCTATCTATTAAATGATCCAAATCGATGTCAAATCTCCTGTCGTCATACGGATGGTTGTCTGAACATTCATGAATTCCAGCAACCAGCTTTCCGTATCGGTAACTTCTGTCAAAATTCATTGGTAAAACAGTCCCCTTCGCCTCGCTAAAGAGAACCATGTATCGATTACCTTCTGGCATTGATAAAGACTGAATTATGTTCCCATTATTATCACCGATAGGTTCAGAAACAGGTATTCCCTGTTTAGCGAGGTAGACTAATAGATCTGTCTCAGCCTCAATTTCACTTTTTGTTCTCCAAGAATGTCGATAAATACGTAAATAGAAGTTACGTTTTTTTGTCTTGGCGACGTAAGTATCATTCAATCCAAATTGAAAAAAATGGAGTAACGTGACTTTACTACAGGGCTCATAATTGTCTCTAAGGAAGGATTTCAGAGCATCTGGTGAAATAAGTGAATTAATAATTGGAAAATTCATAATTTTACTCATCGCATAATAGTACGGCTTTTAATTCCATTAATGAGATTTGGGTTACCGTCGTTTTTTAAGGGTTTACCGGTGGTTTGTCAAATTATGTTCTCCCCCTCGACGAACAGCACGGCCCTATGATAATCCTTTGATGTTTTTTACAAACGAATACTTTTCTCCTGTTCAACAATGAAATTTTCAAAGTCACACTTATGGAAGAGCACGCATCTCAGACCCAATTCGTCTCCAACACATCCAGCAGAACCATAATTGACACCATCAATGACCAGTTCTTGAAAGCAAACAGAGCTGACTGCGCATCTATATAGCCTTTTACTCAGGATGTTTGCTTATCAAACTTCACTTAAGGAATCAGCATATTAGATATAGAAAATAATTCTTGCGCTCATTATTTCATTCATTTAGGCTTTAACCACATCAAAAACAGAAGATCTAGACTAATTGTTTTTACCATGAATTTTTTTTCAGGCAGAAATTCTATCAAATATTCTGGCGATAAGTGACAGGAGGATATGATGAAAATGCTTTCTAGATATATTGCTTTCTTTTCTATTATGGTACTATTTGGACTACCCGTATATGGGTTCAAAGCTGCGGGCGACAACAAAAATGAGACAGATATTGGAACATTTTCAGTTTTTGCAACAGACCATGTAACACTCAGAGAGAGTTCATCGGTGCTCAGTGGAAACATTGGAGTTAAACACGCCGGAACTGAACCTTGGTTTGATTCCCATGCGGAAGTGACAGTTAAAAAAGGAGTATATTCAGCAGACGGAGTGACAATTTTTGGGGATTCGGTAAAGATCAACAAAAATGCCTCCGTTGATGACATTTATTATAATGACTTGAAAAATAGAGGGACAATAAGAGGGGTAGAAAACAACTCTCTAGTACTGCCTTTAGAAGTAACCATCCCTGAAATTCCTCTTCCATCGCCAGGATCAAATTCTATTCTCATAAAAAGGGGGAAATCGGCAACACTTGTCCAAGGATCGTATGGTGAGGTGAAAGTTAGAAATAATGGAACACTTATCTTGGTTGGAGGCGTATATCATTTCCAGAGTATACAGCTTGGGAAGAACGCCAATCTCTATTTTCAAGATGTATCGGAACTCATTGTAAATAGCTATTTTAGAACTCAAGCCGGATCGATGGTTGTACCTGAGGCTAATAGTAGCATTGAGGCTAATAAAATCCTTATCTATATCAATGGAGAAGATGAGCCAAATAAGAAAGGGAACCGACTTGTAAAGACCGTAAAGCTCGGAAATCATAGTTTAATTAAAGCCAATGTGTTCGCGCCAAATGGAAGCATTGCAATTAGACATGATTCAGCTGCTGAAGGGGCATTCATTGGAAAAACGGTGCTGATCGGTAAAAACGTCACAGTATCACTTAATAGTGCTTTTGGAGGCCCAACAGTTGACCAAGGTTTGGCTGCGGTGTCAGTAGGAGATCTTGCACAGACTTCATTGAGTTCAGATAACATATTTACTTATGAAATCATTGAGGGAGACTTTATCGGCAGTACAAACACCATACAGCTGACAGAAGTTCAAAACACAAATGGGCATTTTCTTCAAGATCAGACCCCCGGTATAAACATAAAATTACTGAAACTTTCATCTGATCTGATGATTGCAGTAGTAACAGACGTCAATTTTACAGATAGGCCGGCACTATTTGTTTCCTATATCGGTTCCCCGCCTGACGAAATTGATGGGAACTATAATATGTTCGCGCTCAGTGCAGTATCTGGGAATACAGCCTACGGAAGTTTTCATATTTCACAATCCGGATCAGAGATGTTAGCAGACTTTGCTGGTATGCAACTTAATTTTTTGGTTTCTAAAGATCCGGAGCTCCCGTATTTATATACCTCCGAGATTATCTCTGATGGTGACGAATTCAAAGATCTAAATCTCATTTGCGATGGAAATAGTATTGTTATCGACTCACCTGTAAATAGTTTTTTGGGGCAAGGGTTTGGATTGGCAGTCAAATCTGAAAATCTCCAGTCGGACGACTTCCTTAGTTCCCCCACCTTCTATTTGATGGACATTGAATATGGTTTTGGCAGTGGAACCTTTCATGTCGAAAATGGAATTGTCAGTTATGAGCTGAATTTCGATTCATATACTGAGAATGGGGAACTTGTGCTGAATCCTCAAAACTGTAATGGAATTGAACTGCCGAACAATGGCAGTGGATGGGTTTGCACTAGTCACGGAACAGTCGCACTGATCGACACGCACTTGGGTAGTGTCTATTTTTCTCATTCTTTAAATAGATTTAGTCTCGGCGGATGGTAAACGTGCAATAGAAGTGGAGGGAAATGTTTATTTGTTCCCTCCATTGCTTTATCATCCAATCCGGTTACACGTCACTGCCTTCTTCAAACTCAAAAGACCTATCAGCTCGAAATTTCATCTGTCAGTCCTCAAAATATCATCGAGATGAAAAAGAGGCATTTCTCTACCAACAAACTAGAATCAGTAATCAAGATCAGTACTTTTATTGTGGAATATTTAGGGAGGGGCAAGAGGAAAACAGTCACAATTTGAGATTCAAGACATAGCTATCCCTCGTGATATAATCATGGCCGTAAAAAAACGACTGAAAATAATTGGACTAAGCGACGTCCTTCCACTCATACCGATGCTGTATTACCCATTGGGCGGAGGGATGGCTAGTTACATTGAAATGTCTGATGA
>JAOZRE010000445.1 GCA_029940215.1 bacterium
TTCTTTAACAAAGGTTTGGGGACCGAGATGGTTATATTTTGCCGTTCCATTTTTTTCCTCAAATGACAGATACTACGTATTTATGTGGTTCACATTTTTACGTATATCAACTGTTCGATATTTCTGTCAAAAATATGATGGCAAGGAGATTGTGCTTGGTAGGTTTTTATGACTCGAAGGAATAAATATAAACTGACGAGCTCTTTTTGTGATTTAGATCGGCTGGAAAAAACAGCCGGACTCATCAAAACCGCCATTGTGTGCCGATCAGCCGTGCAGAATAACCACCTAATAGCAAAAAGAAATCAACTTCAGATATCAAGTCCTTCATCCTCGGACTATTGTGGCATCTCTCTTTGATTCAAAATGTCCAAAACATAACTTCGCCCATAGACGGTCAGAGGCCTCATTGCTTCTCCAACCATTTGGGTGAGTTTGTTGACACCTTCCTGGCCTTTGCTTTTTTTGATCTCTTCAATGATTTGGCCGGCTTTCTTATATTTCCCAAATTCAAATTCAGGATCGGAGACAAATTTCTGCGGTGTCGAAGTTATTACAATATTATTAATTTCGGTTGACAGGGCCTTGGATATCCGGGCCAGCTTTTCACGGGGAAAACTATCATGGTACTCAGGGATTTTGGCGGGGGAATTCAGGATTTTAAAAATGGAAAAAGATGGATTGGATTGTCTGTATGCCTGCTGAAAAATCTCTTGCTGAAATCTTTCAAAGACAATGTGCCGATTGGATAGAAGTTGGATAGCATCGTCCTTGGCCTTGGGGAAACCGGCCATTGCCAGGACGTTAATCCAGAGTACCTTTGCCGTGTTTGTTCCGGGGAAAACCCTCGTATGGTAAGGCTGGGAAAGATCTCCCAGGTAGTGGAGTCCCCACCCCATGAATCGCCAGCCCCAATAGTCCTGGCCATTTTTAAACGCAAACTCTGCCAGGGTTTTAAATAAATGAATGCGATATTCCGGATAGGTTTCCTTTAAAAAACCGGCAGCGGCATAGAGTATTTTCGATTCATGATAGAAGCCCATATGAAATGGCGCCTGGCTGCCGTAGTCCAGGTTGGGATTTCCAAATGCCTGGATCCCGAAACCATAGATTTTTCCAAAACGGGTACCGTTATCAGCATAGAGACCCACATCAAGCCCTAAGTCCGGGTCGTCGGTGGCACTGACAACGACTTCCAGTGGTGTGACCTCCTCGCCCTCTTTTAAGGCGACAAATCTCGTGTCGTCAAGATATTCCAAATCTTCCTCTTTGAGGAAGGTTATTTCCCTGTCTGAAATTAGAGATCGTCCTTTTCTGTTCTCTCCCGGCAACAGCTGGAGATAGAGCTGTGATCTAATGTCAGGATTGATCCTGATGGCCTGAACGAAACGTTGCACGATATCTTCGCTATCTCCGGTTGCTTTAAAAGCGAGTGTATCAGGCCGCGGTTTATACCATTCCAGGTTTTTTTGCGCCCACTCTTCTTCCCGGGCCAGCAGTTTTACCAGGCCTTGTTCTTCCTCCATGAGAAAGGATTTAAGGCTTTTCGCAATTACCGGTTTTGAATCTTTCACGTCAGACATACTGACCAGAACCGGATGCATGAAAAGCGGATGAATATTCCACGCTTTGGCAGACTGTCCCGGCAAAAGAAAGGAAAAGACGAATAAGGTAATAAACAGCGGCATCTGCAACGGTTTTCGTTTTTTCATTGTTACTCCATGATGATTGCTTTTCAGGAACAGGGCGGTTCTAACCTGGGTTATTCTGAAATCCAATTTATGGTTTGAGGACTATTTTAATCACACTATCCGCTTTGGCCGGCGTTTCGAAAGCTTCTTCAGCATCGTCCAAAGAAAATTCATGGCTGACTATCTGTTGACGATCGATTTTTTGAGCCCCCACCATTTCGGCACACTCTTTCAGCTCTGCCGTAGTATACATATAAGAACCAACAATTTGAACCTGTTTTTCTACCAGGGGCTCAAGATCAATAGACACGGGCGCTTCAAACAGTCCGTTTGCGACAATTCTACCTTGTACACCGGCTATGGACAGTGCTTGTTTAATAACAGGCTCTCCGGGACACCCTTTAATATAACCAACACCATCATAAATAAGGTTAACCAATCCTATCCCGGTCTGTTTGAGTATCTCCTCGTAGACGTCATCTTTGGCGGCATTGAGAGTCTCGTCAGCTCCCAGGTCTTTTGCCAGTTGCAGGCGGTGATCCAGGACGTCAACGACAAAAATCTTTTGGGGCTCGATGGCGGACGCCCGGATGCATTGAAGGATTCCAAGGCCGATGGTACCGGCGCCAAAAATAGCAATGGTTTCTCCCGACGCTGGTTTTCCCAGCCGGGTTGCGTGCATCGAGTTCGCAAGTGGCTCAATTGTGGTGGCTTGGCTGTAACTCAAATTATCCGGCAACAGAAAAACAGACTCATTTAAAACAGCATTAAACACCTGTCCGTATTCTGCCATACCGCCCACAACAAAAGCGTATACGCGGTCGCCGATTCGGATAACTTCTACCTCTTTCCCGACCTCGACGACTTCACCTGTGACCTCGTGACCAGGAATCAAACCGTGATCCGTCGGCAGGCAAAGAATTTCGGAAAACATTCCTTCCCTGTACATATGCAGATCAGACCCGCATATTCCACTGGCTTTAACCTTCAGTAAAATATCAGCGTCACCAATTATTGGTTTTGGTACTTCTTCAACCTTGATATTCCCTTTCCCCTTAAAAATGACTGCTTTCATTTGATTACCTCAACTGGATTAACTTGATTATCAGGTAGCCTCTTCTGTGCCGGGTTTCTAAAGTTCAATTTTAAAATCTAGTGGAAGAGCAGGAATAAGAATAGACGGGTCATGGATAATCCAAGCCATATTTTTGTACAGTACCTTCTCTATGGAGGATAAATGCGAACAGAGACTTTCTAAAAAACGGTATATTATAGTTAATCAAAAAAAGCAGGCTATTATCATCCAGTGGCCTGAATTCGTCGGTTACCTTATTAACAGGATAGGGGCCATCCGGATAAATAATTGCAGGCACTGTTTTTCCATCTGCCATCGATGTCACTGTACCAATTGTTGCCGGTGCGACTTTATGGATTTTCCCTTTTCTTCGAACCAGGTTCATTCCGGTTTTATTCTCATAAAACTCCTTGCCAATCCATCCGGTGACACCCGTAATAAAATTACCAAACCACTCCGAATTCCGAGTTATGGCCGGACCTACGACTTCTCCTTCAAAACGTCCGGTCCAATCAGCCGGATCTGGAATCTCCAGCTTGCAAAAATAGTCTATGATTTCGCTGAGAGATTTTTGGTTTAACTTTTGACCCTTTATCGAGGGAACTAACATACCGCTCATATATCTCCTTTTGGAAGTTTTATTAAAACAAATGACTTGTAAGAACTCACGCATCATGCCGACAAACGGAAAAAAGTCTTATTGCTGGCTTTTATTATCCAGGGCTTGCTGGCGAAAGAACTCATGGACACCTGCTTTCCTAAGCATGTTGGTCATAATGGCAGGATTTACCGCATCTATCATCAACATCAGTTTGGTAGCGCCCGGGTTTACCACAATCTCCTGGATATCTTTCTTGATGCATTTAAGCACGGCTTTATAGACAGCTTCAGGTTTACTCTCCCCCGCAATTTTGGGCGCTTTTTTGTTGTACACGGCAAACATGCC
>JAOZRE010000446.1 GCA_029940215.1 bacterium
GGCAGTTCAGCGGAAAAACTGGATATCCGTAAAAATGATCTGATTCTGTCACTCAACGAACAACCGGTCAGCAACTGGCGCGAAGTGCAAACCGGCTTCAGTCAGACCCAAAGTGAAACCGTGAGTTTGACCATCAGACGTGACGCAAAGATTATCAAGCGACACTTCAAGGTCAATCTATTGAAACAAAAGCAGGGTTTTGGATGGAACGTAGCCATCCCCCCTGTTGTTGGCGCTGTGTCTTTACAGTCGCCGGCTGAGCAGGGAGGACTGTTGTCCGGCGACCGTATTTTGAAAATCAATGGCAAACAGATTGAGAAATGGTCGGATATCTCACCACAGATTCAGGAAAATAAGGAGAACAAACTATCCCTTCTCATTCTCCGAGACGGCAGAAGCAGCCCGTTGCAGGTAAAGCCAGAATGGAACAAAGCCAACAGTTACTGGATGATTGGTATTGGCAGTCAATCGGTACGCGTCTCCGAACCCTTTGGTCAGGCTGTTGCGACAGGAACTCAGCGGGTCATCGACTTAACCAACCGGACTTTCGAATTTCTGTATCAGCTGGTCTCTTTCAAGGCAGATACAGATTCAGTTGGTGGACCGATCATGATCGCACAAATGGTCGGGAAAGCAGCACAAACAGATTTCAGCAGTCTGATCTCTCTGGTGGCGTTCATCAGCCTGCAGTTTGCAATCTTTAACCTGTTGCCAATCCCTGCACTGGATGGAGGACATATCTTTTTTCTGGGCATCGAAAAACTCAAAGGGAGTGCACTATCTAAAGGGTTCCGCCTATCCAGCCAGAAAATCGGGTTCAGTCTACTGATCTGTTTAATTATCTACATTTCGATTCAGGACGGTCTCAGACTTTTCAGTCAATAAGCAGACCTGATAGCAGGCAATAGCAGAAGCCCCTGGAGGGCTTACTGAAGATATTTACACTTTTCTTTCGCACTGACTTCTGCTATCAATAAGGCCAATTTTTCATTACGCATACGCTTTGAGGAAATCTTACCATGGAACAAGTGAACGTTTTAGTATACGGCGCAGGCGCAGTCGGAATCTACTTCGGTGGGAAGCTCCTTAAAGCCGGTTTTAACGTAGTGTTTGTCGACACACCGGAAAAAGTCGACAGATTAAAAGAGGGAGAGTTGCATATCCGCTCTACCATTGATCATGACTATGATTTCAAGCCGCAGATTGTGTCGGATCTGAAAGATCTGCCACCCCAGGACATTATTCTTGTGTGTGTCAAGGCCTTTCAAACATACGACATCGCCCTGAACCTCCTTCCAGTCGTTAAGCCATCAACAATTATGATTTCATTACAAAACGGGCTGGAAAATGAAAAGATTCTGTCTGATATGTTGGGTAAGAATCTAGTGATTGGCGCCGTATTGTTCTTTAATGGAGAACTTGAAGATGATGCGACGGTTGTTCAGAAAACGCCAGCAAACATCGTATTTGGTGAACTGGATCATCAACGTTCTGAGCGAGAGGAGCAACTTTCGACGATCTTTTCTCGTGCCGATATCAATCACCGAATTTCCAACGTTATATCCCACGAAATCTGGAAGAAATTGATCTGGAATAACGCTTATAACGCTGTCAGCGCCCTGACCCAGACGACACTCGGGCAGATTCATCACTTTGAAGGAATATTGCCAACCATCCGCAAAATGATGCATGAGGTTCAACAAGTTGCTATTGCAGAGGGTGTAGAAATTTCTGATGTGACCATTGATGAACTGATAAATCTCAACACTGACCAGGGTGATGTGAAAACCAGCATGCTCAAAGATATCGAGGCAAATCGAATGCCAGAACTGGAGTCTCTGGTGGGAGTTATCATCTCAAGGGCAAAAAAACTGCACATTTCAACCCCTGTTAACCAGACGATTTATGAACTGATTCAACTTTCACTAAAGCGAGTTAACATAAAAGTGAATTAACGACCCATAAAAAACCATCATCACAATAAAGCAGTGAGTTGGTATCAACCGGCGAAGCAGACAAACTCATGGACTGGAAGAACCTGAACACCTATTTTGAAAATATCCCTGCTGGATTTGTCAGCGAGTTATTCGAGAACAGCGAATTTCCATGGAGCCCGTTGTCCAGACTCCGACCACAGATTGAGACTTACTTTGAGAACAGGCAGGCCGCCGGACAGTTGCATGCTGAAAAAACGGTCCTCTATGACACTGATAATAACCTGATTGAAGGTGCATATTATATCACACGATCAAGTGTTCTAAGTGAAGATTTCATTGACCCCACCCTAAAAATTTTTATTGGTGCCAGCTCCCTGGTTGAGGCGGGTGCCACAATCAAGGATCGAACAATTATCGAGCAGAACTGTGAAATCAGACAGGGGGCTTATATCAGAGGATGCGTCTTCGTTGGATTCGGATCTGTTGTGGGGCATACTACCGAAATAAAAAACAGCGTCTTCATCAAGCATGTGGAGGCTGGTCATTTTGCCTATATCGGTGATACGCTGGTAGGGTCGTATGTTAACCTCGGTGCCGGAACTAAAATCTCCAACCTTGAATTCCGCTCACTGAACGCCAAACAAAATGAGATTTTTCCACAGATTCCGTTTAAGGTCAGTAAAGAATCCGTTAAATCCGGCCTCTCCAAATTCGGCGCGCTGATCGGTGATGGTTGTGAGACAGGGTGCAACTCTGTTCTCTGTCCATTTGTCCTGTTGGAACCAAGGTGTTGGATCATGCCATGTCATTGCGTGTTGAAAGGGGTTTACGGCAAAGGATCCATACTGAGACCAGGCCGCTCCCGAGCAAAAAAATTATGACTCCTGTGCTGACAAGATGAACCTGGATCCGGATGTCGGACACGGCTTGACAATACTTGCTTAAATGCTGAAAACTATAAGGATTGGTTCCAAAATAACTGTCAGGGCAAATCGTGGGTGATTCGAAGAAAGGATCACCGTTTAACCTGCCCGTACAGTTGCAATCTTATGGATCGGTTGATCAAAAGGTAGCAGCTGAACCACATAAAGGCTCGAAGGGATTGACATTAAATTCTCGTTTTTCAAATGACTATTAACTGGTAATTCAATGGATTTCAACATTCTGCTCACAAATCTCCCCCTGGCAGTCCTCTCCATCATACTGCTGTGGAAAGGATCAGATTGGGTTGTTACGTCTGCTTCGAATTTTGCGCATGCCTGGGGAATTTCTGATCTTGTTATTGGCCTCACCATTGTTGCCATTGGAACATCTGCTCCCGAATTTGCTGTCACGATCAGTGCGGTCCTGACCGGTAAAGCAGATATATCTGTCAGTAATATTGTCGGCTCCAATATTTTCAACCTGGGGTTTATCCTGGGCGGAACTGCTGCCTTTTATGCAATTGCCACCACTCCCAAGCTGGTCTATCGGGATGGCTTTTTTCTGATCGGTGTGACCATCTTACTCAGCTTTTTTCTGTTCGATTTTCAACTTCTGCAATTCAGTGAGCCAATTACATCAGGCATGATGACCCGCTGGGAAGGGATAATTCTGTTTACGCTGCTTGTTGTTTACATGACACACCTGTTTTTCAAGAAAGAAAAACTGGAGGAGGACCTCACCTACGAAAAGGCGTCCTGGAAAGATGGTTTGTTACTAATTGCTGGCTTAGCCGCGGGTGTAGGTGGTGGACATCTGCTGGTCGAATCTGCTTCAACTATTG
>JAOZRE010000447.1 GCA_029940215.1 bacterium
TTTTCTGTTGGTTAGACTCCGGGTTGACCGTCAGCTCCATTAGTCGATTCTTAAGGCCGTGAATTGCAGACTGGTTAAGGGCTTGATTGTATGGAATCATCCTATCCCATGCTTCACCAAACGCCAGACTTCGTGTTTTTAACTGGGTTTGTACCCAGTCATTCCCAAGGTTGACCGATTCCCTGAATTTGAACAGCAGCCTGATTTCACCAGTTCCTGTCAGGTTTTTATTGATAAAATTGTCACTCATCCTTAAGGGATTATCCTCTTCGAAATCCTGGACCATCCCCCCCTCGAACTGAATATCCGTTATGGCAATACCCGCAACCAATGCTACAAGTGCAAAAACGGTAATCACCTTTTTAGGAGATTTTTTAACCATGGATGCCCATGCGATCAGCAAGGCAGCCAAGACTCCCTCATTGCTTCCTTTGTCAGACTGTTCATTGTGCTTTGACTGCCTGGGAAGTCTCCAAAAACATAAAATGGCCGGACTCAGAGTCAACGTCAGCAAAAGTGCGACGAAGATTCCGAAGGCCGTATAAAGGGAAAAATCCCGGATCATTTGTATGGACGAGGATGAGAGGGAAATAAAACCGGCAAAGGTTGTCATTCCTGCCATTAAGATTGCGACACCAACATTCTGAATGGACCGACGCAAAACTTTTCTCCGGTTTGTTGACGTTTGGATATCTTCCATATAACGGTTCAGGAAATGAATTCCATAGGCGCTTCCCACCGCCAGGAGAATGAGGGGAACTATAGAGGTCGACGAAGTAATCGGGGTTCCGGTATAGGCCATAAACCCGTAGGTCCAGATAACCGATAAAACCACAGTGATCAGGGGAATGAAAACTCCTCTGGCACTTTTAAAACTAATGGCCAACATCAGGAAAATCACAGCCAGGCCAATGGGCAACAATAACCCCATATCATTATCAATCACCCTGCTTAAAACGGAAATGAGAACTGGCTGGCCTGCGATATAGGTATTCATTCCCCTTGTGCCGTTCATTTCCAGGATTTCAGTTGTCCGATCATAAATGTTTAACAGATCGTAGATATTCTTGACATTTGGCAGCTGAAACTCCAGATTTTCATAACTCAGGGGATCGATATGCGCCAGGGTAAAATCATAGGTATTGCTGACAAAAAGATCCCAGGTTAACATCTTGGGATTCATGAAAAAATCCTTCTTCTGGGTCAGTTTCATGATTTCAGTAAAATCCGCAGAGGTCAGCTCTCCTTCAATCAATTCTTTAAGTCGGGGATACTTTTGGTAGGCTGGAGACAAATACTCTGTCAGGTGCTCTTGCAGTGCCTTTCTCAGCTTTGCTGAATGTTCGGCAATAAACATATCATCATATGTAATACCATCAATGGTTTTTCCATAAACCTTAAAGGGAAACATGGAGGTTTTTCCCTCAAATCTCTGTCTTAGAAAGCCTGGGTCAAGAGCTGTTTCCAGCTCCAATTGTGAGAAGCGCTGCTTGTATTCCCACTTGTTGATCAAGGGAACCATCACAGTTGATGCTGTTTCATCCTCTGACAACAAGTTCCCTTTGAATAAGCGATCGTTAAGAACATGTTCTCTCAAGGCAGGAATTATTTTTTTAAGATCCACATCAGATTCAGGGAGAAGCTCCTCTGATTGCTCGGTAAATGGTATTCCCGCTTCCTTTTTCAACTTCTTGATGACACTTCCGGTAATAACAGCTCCTGACTCCCTGTCCAAAATTGCATCTTCAAGCCCGGAAATGCTCATAATATCATCGCTGTCGATCCCCACGGGAAGCACTATGGTCTCTATTTTACCGGTTAATTTACTGTCTATGGTCTTAACTGTTTTCAAGGCTTTGATCTCGGAGACGATTGCTTCAATGCTTTGCAGGACAGCTGGATCCAGGATTCCTTTTTCGGCGGATTCAATACCGATGATTAACGATTCGTTATAACTGAAATTCTTTTTGTAATAGTCATAGGCTTTGACACTGACCATATTCGATGGCATAAATTTGGTGACATCGGATTCCACATAGGAATTGGTCAGAAACTGATAGACAAAAAACGCTGTGATACACAAAACAGCGAAAATAATAGTTTTGGGAAAACGGGTGGAAAAGAGACTGATGGCTCGCATGATTGATAATCTCCTGTAAAAATTTATAAAAAAGAAAAAACTAGTGCTTAAATGATTATGTTATCTATAGTATCTTGAAGTTGGGATCCAACAACTTTGCTTTTTCGCCATTCAAATGGTTTTGAGTCTGGGTTATATTGTTCAATAAAATCTTCTATTCTTTGTCTTAACTCGATTGGACTGTTAAAGGAAGCACCACGGAACGCTTTTCTAGTAAAGATCCCAAACCAAATTTCCACTTGGTTTAACCAACTAGCATTTCCACTTGGTTTAACCAACTAGCCGAAGTGGGTGTAAAATGAAAATGAACATTTTTACGTTTGAGTAACCACTCTTCATTTTTTTATGTGTGCAGTAATTATCCAGTATCACATGAATCTCTTGGTCTTCAGAGTATTCGCTGACTACATTGTTCATGAATGATTGAAAATCTTCACGTTTCTTTTTTTCTGTTACTTTGCCATGTATGTGGCCAGTAGAAACTTCAAGAGCCGCGAAGAGATTTAATGTCCCATGGCGTTTATAAGTGCTTTTATTACCACGAACTACTTTCATGTTGTCAGTCATAATATAACCGGTTTTGCGCTCCAACGCTTGAATACTCGGTTTTTCGTCAACACATAGTACAATAGCATTTAGCGGAGGACTTAGATCAAGGCCGATTATATCTGCCGCCTTACTGGAAAAATCTTTGTCGGTACTAATACACCAAGATCTTTGACGTTGAAGATGCACTCCCTCTTTGCGTAGAATTCCCCATATGGCATCAGTGGGAACCTTTAGTTCTTTGGCGAGAAGAGGACCATCCCATGTGGCAAATCCTTTTGGTGGTTGAGTTCCAATTAATTTTAAGACCTTATTTCGTAAATCATCACCATAAATAGCTGGTCTACCAGAACGGGGTTTGTCCATGAGGCCATCTAGACCTTTCTCAATGCATCTTTGTCGCCAATAGATGATTTTATTTGGATACGTTCTAAGTTCGTCAGCAATTATTTTGACTGGTTTTCCTTCTCCGCTAAAGAGTATCATTTTTGCTCGCTCAACCGTCTGGTGTGCGAGTGTCCGGCTATTTGACCAGCGAATAAGTATTTCTCGGTCAGATGCAGGAATTTGAATCTTAGGTGTTTTTCTTGGCATACACTAAGATTATCTAATATAGTAAACTTTATCAATTAGATACTAGAATAATAACTCACTCCAGGTATCGTGAATAACAGTTCCAAATGGCTTCAGAGAATCGGCCAGAAGAGTTCCAAAGCTACTTTTAGTCAAAGCGGCTTTACGATTATTGCTGATCAGAGCAATCAGAATTTCCGTATATATTTTGTTTCGTCGAAAGACCCTTATATCCCAATCTTTCTGTATATCTTTTTGCTCTATAATCTGTTTCAGGCGATCTTTAATTATTGATTCTATCCCTTGTTCTAAATAGCGCAGACTAATCAGTTCCAGGTTCATTTTGAGTTGTTTTTAAATGGCGCAGAATGTAAGGTTTCGCTGCAATGTTAATTAATCAATATGACTTTCGTTTACATATTGCTCATTGTATGCCAGATA
>JAOZRE010000091.1 GCA_029940215.1 bacterium
CGGATTGAGGCGGGAATGCATTGCCCGCTCACCGTAGGGATCAACGAGCATATGATTGTCGCCAGGGATTTCCTTTTTGTGTGAAGCGGTTGTCTTGAATACCACCCCAGTTTGTTGGAATTGAGACATTTCTGTTTAGATTCAGGGAATCTATGAGATCGATCATATAACCGTTCCATTTGTTGTGTTGATCCAAGGGAGCATGAAAGTTTTCTATTGGTTAAATAGGGATAAGGCTATACTATCCCAAGGATACTAAAGGAGAGCTAAATGCTAGCAATTGGAACAATATTAAAAAGTGAGACGGAAAATGCTGGAACGACATTTTACAGCGTCGTTTCCGTTGTTAAACCCTCATATATCATCAAATCACTTTGCAAGGTCAGAAAAGGATTTCAAGTTGCCATGTACCAAAAAACAGATGAGATCCAGATTTTGCAATCGGAAGTTGGATATAATTATCTTGAAGCTACCAGAAAGGAGATTGCCCGTATCAAGAAAATCATTGATATGTAATTGAAGCCAATCTATATGGGAATCTGTCTAAATGAAGGGTGATTTTCTCGACGTATCCCCTTTTTCAATCGACATCAGTTCATATTTTTCTGAGATTGCTGGAGATAGGTTGCTATCCAATTGATATTGGGGCGCTCAAGTCAGCAGGCGTAAATATCAGGTTAAGCGGACCCATATTGAGATTAAGCTTTTTGCCCCACCCCACCCCTACCCCAGCATGCATTGCCCGACCAACATCTTTCATGCTAAAATGCCTATCCAATCCTCTATTAAACTAGTACAGTTCAATCAATTGACCATGTTGAATTGACTACTGGCATTTCTTATCTTTTGGTTACCGGGGTCTTT
Organism: bacterium; assembly: GCA_029940215.1. Lineage (GTDB taxonomy): Bacteria > SAR324 > SAR324 > XYD2-FULL-50-16 > XYD2-FULL-50-16 > JAHJRI01. Next base: position 865 of record JAOZRE010000091.1, read on the forward strand.
TCAACCAGCGATCATCCATTTTCTAATCAAGAACAAATAACCCAGGTAGAATCATGAGTGTAGGAAAATTAACTGGCCCCAAAAAAGCGGCAATTCTTTTGTTAGCTCTAGGAGAAGAGGGGGCGGCCGAAATACTCAAAAACTTGGAAGATCGGGAAATTCAACAGGTTGGATATTATATGGCTCGTTTTACGGATGTCTCACCGGAAGAGCTGGACAACGTTCTGGAGGAGTTTTACCGGAAAGCTGCGATGCAGGATCAAGGGGTTACCATTAATGCCAGTGGTGATTTCGTCAAAAACGCGTTGACCCAGGCATTGGGGGACGATAAAGCCAAATCCCTTGTTGACAACCTCCAGTCATCTCAAGATGAGGGTTCACTCGACTCTCTTAAATGGCTTGAACCCAAAATGGTAGCCAGTCACATATTAAATGAACATCCACAGACCATCGCCCTGATATTGGCACACCTTGAAGATCCGGATCAAACAGCTCAGGTTTTAAAAGAACTTCCTGAGAATCTACAGGCTGATGTAACCTACCGGATGGCAATCCTGGAATCCATACCACCGGGTGTCATAAAAGAAATCGAAGAAGTACTCTCAAAAGAACTGAAAGCGTCTGGGGCTTCTTCAGCAGCGAAAGTCGGGGGTGTTGAATCAGTTGCAGAAATGCTCAATACGATGGATAAAACAACTGAAAGTAGAATCCTGGCCACCATCGAAGAGTCCAATCCGGACCTGGCGGAACAGATCAGGGAATTGATGTTTACTTTCGAGGACCTCGTACTGGTCGATCCATCTGGAATGCAGGCGATTTTGAAAGAGATTCCTCAAAACGAATTGGTTTTGTGCCTGAAAACCGCTTCAGATGCAGTACGGGAACACATTTTCAGTAATATGTCAGAACGGGCCGCAGACATGGTGCGGGACGACCTGGACGCCTTGGGTCCGGTAAGAGTGGCAGATGTAGATACCGCACAGCAGAAGGTCGTTAAGGTCGCCAGAAAACTGGAAGAGGAAGGAAAAATTATCATTAGCGGTACCGGTGGTGGTGATGTGATTTAATGATAAATAAAAGCTGATATTTTGGAATCAATTCAGTAATATCCGGTTGGATTTTTGCATCGCATTCACGTGTCCGATGTAAACACTTTTCAGCCAGGAGGCTCGTCGAAAGATGATCTAAGGCTCACTTCGCTAAAACCCCAAAACTCGGGACTACCGTCCCTCAAACATTGGGGTTTCGGTTGCTTCGTTTCGCCAAGATCGTCTAACTCCTTACCTAATCGTCTGAAAAGGCTTCACATCGGACACTCAATCGAACAGCCGTAAAATCCTTACCGGACATTGCTGGAATCAATTATATTTTTCTTCGGTTATCAATCTTTCCATACCGCGTCATGTTGATTCGCTGGCTTTTGCAAACGGGGTTGCGATCAGTGCTGATCAAACTTTTGTCCTATTCTGCGAAACGAGGGCTCAGAAAGTAAGAAGATACTGGCTCTCCGGTGAAAACAAGGGGCAATCTGACATCTTTATTGAAAATATACCGGTTATCCTGATAATGTGACCGCCAATAGTGATGGAACATTCTGGTTGGGGCTTTTAAATGCTGGAATTCTGAAACTACCCTGCCCGTCATTTTACATTATTCAACATGATTAAAAGGAGGCACAAATGCCGAGCCAGGAATTTAATCAAATACTTGATTTAATAAAATCATTGCCTGATAACTCTGGACTGCCAATGGAGCAGCGAAGGGTAGAGATGGAGGCTAGTGTTGCTTTATTACCAATGGCAGAGGGAGTGTCATTCGAACCTGTCAAAATAGGAGACATGCAGGCTGAGTGGATTATTCCATCAGAAATCAAAAATGATTCGACTATCCTCTATCTGCATGGTGGCGGTTATTGTCTCGGATCAATTACCACTCACCGCAGTATGGTCTCTTTTCTTGCGAAAGCCTCTAAATCTAAAGCCTTGATGATAGATTATCGGCTTGCTCCTGAAAATCCTTTTCCTGCAGCGGTGGAAGATGCCGTGTCTGCTTATCGTTGGTTATTGGCTCGGGGCACTCAACCGCAGCGGCTGGTCATTTCAGGGGATTCTGCTGGGGGCGGGTTGACGGTGGCAACTCTGGTGGATTTAAAAGAAAAAGGAGAACCTCAACCAGCAGCGGCGATTTGCCTTTCTCCATGGGTGGATTTGGAAGGGATTGGCGATTCGATGGTGACCAAGGCTGAAGAAGACCAGATGCTTACGCGAGAAGAGTTAATCGAATTTAGCAATAATTACCTGGCAGCTGCCGACCCCAGGTCACCATTGGCGGCGGCCCTGTATGCAGATCTGCAAGGGTTACCACCTCTATTGATACAGGTGGGGACCGCAGAGGTGCTGTTGGATGACGCAACGAGATTAGCTGCCAGGGCAAAGGACGCAGGTGTGCCGGTTGTTTTGGAAAACTGGGATGATATGTTTCATGTCTGGCAAATGTTAATCGGGTTGGGAGTGCCGGAGTCCCAAGATGCAATTGATGTGATTGCCAGATTTATTAAACAACATACGTCTGAGTAACTATTTTAGTAACGATACACTGGTGATCGCCCCAGAGGTATCGTGTTTCAAAAAACGCATAAATCCATCCCTGGAACTCCGGGACGTCATCCCTGGCTTCCAAGGTTTTTGAAACAAGGTACCTCCGGGACTAAGTTGGAATTCTGCTGAATAGATACACTTTTTAATAAATAATTGAACTATATGAGATAGGTGCTTTGCTGCTTTGAAAAGAGATTAATCGAAGTTGATATAGAGTCGAATCTATCAAAGAGAAATACATAGTGTCCTTTTCCCGTCTTATTTGGATTGCCCTGATCGGGTTTCTAATTTTTCAGGTTGGTTTTACATGGATTCCTCTGTGGAAAAACGCAACGACCCTGCAGGGAACAGATGTTTCTGAAATTCAGATAGAAGATGACAATGGACAACCCGTATCTCTCTCGAAATTTAAGGGAAAGATTCTGATTATCAATTTCTGGGCGTCCTGGTGCATTCCCTGTCGACTTGAAATACCACTTCTGAATGGAATTTATCCCAGCCTTTTGGAAAAGAATAAACAATTAATCGGAGTGAACCAGAGCGAATCACAGAAAACAATCAACACCTTTCGTCAGGAAACCCATATCTCCTTTCCGGTCTTTCGAGACCGTGGAGAGCTTTCGCGAAAATTGAATATTCAGGTCATTCCTGCAATTGCCGTCATCGATAAAAATGGGAAAATTGTAAGCATCACCTATGGTTTTCGACCCTGGATACAAGCCTACCTTCTGTGGTGGATTTGATTGATCATCATCAATTCGTACGTTCGCCGTATATCTCCCGAATCTGGCAGCAAAATGTTGACCAGATTCATTTATGTCTTGGGGGTCATCCACCTCATGTTGTGCGTGACCCCGGTCTTTTCCTGAAAAAACGAGGGGTTTCCGCTTAGCGGAACGATCGCGCAAAATCCACGATATCATCAACCAGCAATCCGGGTTCTTCCAGGGAGGCAAAATGGCCTCCCCGGGGAAAGGCTGTCCAGCGTTGAATATTGTATAGCCGCTCGGCATAAGACCTCGGAGGCCAGGGGAAACTTTCTGCAGGGAACATGGCCGCCGCAGTTGGCACCTCAACACGGGGTCGATCTCTGGTTCCCAGAATACGTCCTCCCTCTTCACGTCGACCGTAGTATATCCAGGTGGAGGTGTTGAAGGTTTTGGTGACCAGATACACCATGATATTTGTGAGCATGCCATCTTTGGTATGAGCGCTTTCCACATTATCCCCGTCAATATCTGACCAGGCATGGAATTTTTCAACAATCCAGGCAGCAACACCCACCGGGCTGTCCATCATGGCATAACTCAATGTTTGAGGTTTGGTTGCCTGCTGGGTACGATACCCGTCCTGCAGTACAATCCCGGGAAGGGTTTCGCAGTCTCTTGCCCAGGCCTTTTCTTCGGGAGTTTGAGGGCCATCAATGTGTCGCATGGTTGGGAAGTTAATGTGAATGGCTTTGCAATGATCCGCATGGTCATATCCCAGCCAACTTGAAATAGCACTTCCCCAATCTGCACCATGAGCATAATAGCTGTCATATCCGAGCACATCCGTCACCAGGTTGTTGAGAACCCCGGCCATAGCGCGAGGACCCCAGGGGCGCGGAGGGCGACCGGAAAAACCAAACCCGGGTAAAGAGGGCACAATCACATCAAAGGCATCTTCTTCTTTTCCACCGAATCTTTCCGGATGGGCCAGAATCTCGATGATGTTCAAACTTTCCACAAAAGATCCCGGCCATCCATGGCTGATCAATAACGGCATGGGACTGTCACCGCTCCCCTTTTCAAAGATGTAATGCATGTCAATTTCGCTGACCGGGGCTTTGAAATGGGAAAATGTATTCATGGCAGTTTCATGTTTATACCAGTCATACTCATTGACCCAGTAGTCACAAAGCCCTTTCATGTAGTCGAGGTTGGTGCCGTAATCCCATCCCCCATCATCAGGCATTTCATGCCAGGGATAAGATGAAACACGGTTTTTTATATATTCAATGGTTTCCCTTGGAACAGACACGTTAAATGGTGTTGTCATACTATTTCTCATCGTTACTTATTGTTTGTTGTATCGTATTCCTGAAATATTACACAGTATTAAAAAAATTGCTCACAGGTTCCATCTGGTAATTGTGAGTTCGGTGTTCAAATTGAAAAGTTTAACCGCTGATTGTTAACTGGAGGCGTACTGAGATACTACCATTGCGAGATTGTGTGGAGGCGCAGATGGAAAATGGATTTTATTTTTTTAGATGGATGGCTGATTAATCGGTGATCCACTCTGAAACCAGCTGGTCCATCTGAGAAGGTATGATTCCGGACATCACAGCCAGATCCAGAATTGTGAACCGTTCACGCATTTGATGAGCATTTTTCAAAATAGCCAGGAAGAAGTCTCTTCCCATCTCTTGATTGTTGTATCGGATATCTTTGATTCGATGGGCGGCTCCTGCCGTTTTCAGGCAGTTTTTCAACTTCGCAGCGGGTATCAGGTTTTGTTTCAGGATGGATCTTAAGGCGTCCCAGTTTTCGGAATTTGACAGTTTTTCTGATGCCAGTTCCAGCTTCGGGATCTTTTTGAGATACTCTTTTTCGATCACAGGTGACAGAGACCCCCAGAAATCATGGTTTATCTGGTTGGAAATGTTCCCAAAATCCGGTTTGTCGATCGATAGCACTCTCTCATAGAGCGCGGCTGTGAAAATAGAGCCCACACCCACTTGCCGGCCGTGGAAATCGTGGTGTCCCCCATCTCTACCAGCGAGCATATCAATGGTGTGAGAAATCAGATGCTCGCCTCCAGAAGCCGGCGAAGAGGTCCCTGTGATCGTCATGGCGACACTAGAAAAAAACAGTGCCTCGAAAAGTGCCTTGATAGCGTCTGGATCTTTGGCATTGATATTTTGTGGATTTTCCAGATAGACGGGTTCCAGTTCTTTGAGGAGGTCAACTGAAAACTGGCAGTAGTATTCATCAAACAAGAACTGGTTCAATCTCCAATCCGCCGAACTGACAGGTTTCGCCAGAACATCGCCCAGGCCAGAAGTGGTAAGTTCGAATGGGGCCTGTTCAATGATCTCTGGAATTGCAAACACCGCCTGACAGGCCTCGGCATGAAACAGGACTTTCAAACCATCAATGGTTGCCGAGACATTGGCCGACGCATACCCGTTCATTGAGGCGGCAGTGGCTATCGATATATAAGGTTTTTTTCGCAGGTAAGCCAGCCACTTCCCCAGGTCATTCATCACACCGCTGCCAACAGCTATATACAGGCCTACAGTCGGGGCATTTGCCAGCAGGAAATCTCTGGTTTTATCATCAGTAACAGGAGACTCGCCATTCGAATCCGGAACAATCAGCTGCTGGACATTTGCACCACTCTTATTTAATTGATCTTCAACCAGGCGCCCAATGACGTCATAGGTTCTTTTATCCGCCAGCACCAGGCAGGATTGTGTATCCGAAACTGATTCTGCAAATGCCGGCAGATGCTCCAGGCCATCTTTTCCATAAAAAAGTTTTTTGGTCGGGACTTGATGGCGTCTGCCACACTGGCAATCAAAGGAAGTACCTAATAAATCGATTAGTCTGTTCATCTTATTAATAAATCGACTTGGTTGTTTGCCCATCAAAGATATGCAAATGGCTTAAATTAAAACACAACTTGAGTTTATCGCCCGTATCGACCTTTATTCTACCATCACATTGGGTTAGAAATTTGTCTCCCGCGAAATCCATATGAATATTTGTTTCACTTCCCAAAGGTTCTGTTACTTCGACCGTTCCTTCATATTTCCACTCTTCCGCAAAGTGACCATTTCCGTCGTCCGGTGTGATGTCCTCCGTCCTCAACCCCATGACTACTTTTTGATTATTTGTAAAACTCATGTCAGCTTTCTCAGGAATTGGAAAGTGGACCCCACTTTTAAGTTTCAAAAAACAGCCGCTTTCAGTTTTACTTACCTGGCATTCCACCAGATTCATGGGGGGAGTTCCGATAAAACCGGCGACAAATGTATTTACCGGGTGATGAAAAAGGTCCAGTGGGGTTCCAACCTGCTCAATATATCCATCTTTCAAAACAACAATTCGATCTCCCAGGGTCATGGCTTCAACCTGGTCATGGGTGACATAAATGATTGTTGACTGGATACGTTTATGTAGCTGTTTGATTTCCAGCCTCATTTGTGTTCGAAGTTTGGCATCGAGATTGGAAAGTGGCTCATCAAAGAGAAATATGGAAGGTTTTCTGACAATTGCCCTTCCCATTGCAACTCGCTGACGTTGGCCGCCGGATAGTTCGAAGGGCTTTCTTTTTAGATACTCCTGTATATCCAATATCCTGGCAGCCTCATTTACCCGTTCGTCAATCTCTGCTTTGGGCACCTTGTTGATCTTTAATCCAAAAGACATGTTGTCGTATACATTCATATGTGGGTAAAGCGCGTAATTTTGGAAGACCATCGCAATATCCCTGTCTTTGGGAGCCAAATCATTTATCACCTTACCGGAAATGCTGATTTCACCCCCTGAAATCTCTTCAAGGCCAGCGATCATTCTGAGTGTTGTTGATTTTCCGCATCCTGACGGTCCAACAAAAACGATAAATTCACAATCTCCAATGTCCAGGTTAATACTGTGAACCACTTCCGTTTTTCCATATTTTTTTACAACATTTCTTAATTTGACTTCAGCCATTTTAAGTTCTTAGGGGGTTAAAACCAATAATTGGAGTACACTCTGTTGAACCTTGTGGATAGCAAATTGTTCCAATAGCCACAATTAGAAAATACGTGCTTTTGACATTTGCGTAAGCGTCAAATCTATTGATCATGTGTATCAGACAGGACAACGGTTGATCAACCAGTATCAATAAACAATTATCACATACCTGGCAAAGAAGCAGATTTGCTTTTTGCATCCATTTTCCAAAAAATGACCTGATTTGGGGGAATGGGTATCACCCTCATGGGAGGCTATTTTTTATTAAAAACGACTGCTCCCATGGATTTATTTTTAGCTTGACCTAGTGTTTAAGTAACAATAAAATTAGTGGGATTTTGCTTCACAAGACGCGATTTTGCCAGTTTTCAGGTTTTCAATAATAAAAGGGAGATCTCTGATGAAAAAGATAAAGTGGATTCTATTTTCAACATTGCTTTTTTTTACGCTGTTCGAAGTCACAGCGGTTGCCAGACCAATTGAAATTCGATGGTGGCACTCCATGAGATCTGCCAGGGGTGTGGTCGCAGACACAATGATTAAAGCCTTCAATGACTCACAGTCAAAGTATAAGGTGATTGGTTCTTTTAAAGGAAATTATGATGAAGCACTGAACGCTGGAATTGCAGCTTATCGAGCTCGAAAACAGCCACACCTTCTTCAGGTTTTTGAGGTGGGTACCCAGACCATGATGCTGTCAGGCGCTATTTACCCGGTTCATAAACTGATGAAGGATACCAAAACCAGAATTGACTGGTCAGCCTATCTGCAACCGGTTCTGTCCTATTACATGGATGCAAACGGTGATCTGGCCTCAATGCCTTTTAATTCATCCACGCCAGTCATGTACTACAATGTCAATCTGTTCAGGAAGGCTGGCATTCCCATGCTGTCCAAAGATAAGCCCGTCACTTGGGATGAGATGGGAGCGATTACGGGAAAACTGGTTAGATCAGGCGTAAAAGGTGGAATGGTAACGGCCTGGCAATCCTGGACCCAGATAGAGAATTACAGTGCAATCCACAATATCCCTTTTGCTTCCAAGGCAAATGGATACGAAGGGTTGGATACCAGGCTGCAAATAAACAATCCATTGGTTATCAATCATATTACCCGCCTTAAATCCTGGATGAAGGACAAGCGATTTTTCTATGGTGGTCAGAAGTATCAAGGGCCAAAGGCTGAATTCCTCGCTCAGAATGCTGGAATTTACATCGATTCAATCAGCGGTATTGCAAAATTGAAAAAGGCCGTCAAAGACTTTAAATGGGATGTTGCGCCACTTCCTGTTGAATCCTATATGGAAGAGCCGCAGAATAGTATTATCGGCGGTGCATCTCTATGGGTGTTCAAAAGACATAAAAAATCTGAATATAAAGGTGTTGCAGCCTTTCTGAAGTTTCTGGCAACCAATGACATGCAGGAGTACTGGCATAAGGAAACCGGTTATTTCCCGATTACCCTGAATGCTTATAACTCGCTTAAGTCAAAAGGGTACTATAAAGCGAATCCGCTTCAGGAGGTGGGGATCAAACAGCTTAACAGGCGCCTGCCAACTAAAATATCAAGAGGCTTGAGACTGGGATATTTTGTTCAGATCAGAAATATCATCAACGAAGAGCTGGAACTGGTCTGGAATGACAAAAAGACTCCCAAAGAGGCCCTGGATAACGCAGTTGCCCGTAGTAACGTAAAATTAATCTCATTTGAAAAAACCTATCAGTAATCAACTCCTGGCACTTATCCGATGGGTAAGTGCCGCGACTAACTTTCCAATCGAATGATCAAGCGTTCTTTCTTTAAATCCCGGTTTCTGCCTTACTTTCTGATACTGCCGCAGATTCTGATTACCCTGACCTTTTTCTACTGGCCAGCGTTTCAGGGGCTCGTAAACTCTTTTATTCGCAGTGATGCATTCGGCGGCCACGCCAAATTTATCTGGTTTGAAAATTTTCTGGCTCTTTTCAGAGATCCGCTCTATCTGGAGTCAGTTTTCATTACCTTGGTATTCAGTCTTTGCACAGCCTTTCTGGCCATCTCTTCCGGTCTGTTTCTGGCTTCAATGGCTAATCGAGCGCTGAGAGCCAAAGCGGTCATCAGAACCTTTTTAATCTGGCCATACGCAGTTGCGCCTGCAATATCCGGTATACTGTGGCTGTTCCTGCTTCACCCATCCTTTGGCCTTGTATCAATTTTTATTAACAAATGGTTTGGGGCAAACTGGAATCCTGTGTTGAACGGGCGGGATGCAATGGTTATGGTTGTTCTGGCCAGCGCCTGGAAACAGATCAGTTATAATTTTGTTTTTTTTATTGCGGGGATGCAGGCCATACCCAAATCGCTAATAGAAGCGGCCGCCATAGATGGCGCGAGCCCTTTTAGACGATTCTGGAGAATTACGTTACCCTTGCTCTCACCTACCATGTTTTTTCTTTCAGTGATGAATATCATCTATTCATTTTTTGAAACCTTTGGTGTTATTCATACGGTCACCCAGGGGGGACCTGGCGGGGCCACAAATATTCTGGTTTATAAAGTATACCAGGATGGTTTTGTGGGACTGGATCTGGGCTCATCGTCAGCGCAATCCGTGGTTTTGATGTCTTTGATCATTTTAATTACCGTGCTGCAGTTCAGGTACGTAGAGAAAAAAGTACAATACACAGGTTGATATCAAATGGTCGAAAAAACACCAATTTTAGATTTCGTTACCTATCTGTTGTTGATAATGGGCATTGCCATTGTCGGCTTTCCGATTATTTACGCGATCATGGCCTCGACGCTTCCCCTTGAGGAGGTATCCAAGGTGCCGATGCCGGTAAAATTTGGTGATCAGTTTCTGGTCAATATGAGCAGTGCATGGGAAAGAGGCGATCTGGGAACCCAGTTATTCAACTCTCTTGTGATGGCTACAGGTATTACCGTCGGGAAAATTTCGGTATCCCTGCTGGGTGCCTTTTCAATTGTATATTTTGACTATCGGTTTCGCAAAATAGCATTTGTCAGTGTGTTTTGTACCTTGATGCTGCCAGTCGAAGTGAGAATTCTTCCCACTTATGAAATGGCGGCTAATGTATTTGGGCCTTTGCAGCCACTCTGGGATTTCCTGTATCTGGATAGTATTTTAAGTTGGATTGTGCAAAACGACATTGAGGTTGATCTGAATTGGAACCTGCTGGACAGCTATACTGGTCTGATTTTGCCCCTGGTGGCATCAGCCACTTGTACCTTTCTTTTCAGGCAGTTTTTTCTGACCATACCGGAAGAGCTATGCGAGGCCGCTAAAATAGACGGGGCTTCTCCGATGATGTTCTTTAGAAAGGTTCTGCTCCCCTTATCCAAAACAAATATCGCCGCTCTGGTGGTCATTGAGTTTGTTTATGGATGGAATCAGTATTTATGGCCGCTGTTAATTACGACTGATCCAAAAATGAAAACGGCAGTGATTGGATTGCAGAACTTAATTCCACAGGCGGATGACATACCTGAATGGAATGTTGCGTTGGCAGCGGCCCTAATTGTTATGCTGCCGCCCATTCTGGTTGTCCTGTCAATGCAGCGTTGGTTTGTCAAAGGACTTGTGGATATTGATAAGTAGTTAGCCGAAAGGTGTTTGGCCAATTGGGGCATGTGGGAGGCAGAGGCATCATTCCTGGGCTGGTCCCTTAACGCTCGTCAGCTTCTGCTGCTTTTCGAATAGAAAGCTTAATGTTTTGCAGGATTGTGTTGGCCGTTTTTATCTGGTTTGATTTTACCGACGCCTTCAGTAGCCTTTCTGCATCCGGCTCCATGTTGTGAAGCAACTGTCGGGCTTTTTTGTCGTCGGGGTAGGCCTTTAAGAAGTAGTTGATAGCGGTGTATTTTTTAATAAAAGGATCTCTTTGATAGGCTTTATCAATAATCCCGCCACTTTTCATGACATAATGCTGGATCGTTTCATCACAGAAGGTGACAACTCCGTTCAGCAGCTTAGATGAGTTTTCGATACCTCGTTTACTGTCCACCCCCAGACCCAGCATTCTATTATAGTTGTTTAACATCTGAGTTGATTGTATCAATCGCTGCTGAAGGCGCATCTCATCGTTAACGAAGTTCAGACTTCTGGTTAATAGGATGCTGAGCCGCATCAAGGGGCTTCCGGCCAGGAATGTTGCCAGGTTGATATACAGTGAAACTATTTGCCTGCTCTTGACTCCGTGGACTTTTTTACTGGAATCATTGTTCTCGACGTTTTTAATAGCTGATTTGATATCGGATATTTTGAGCCTCGTATGCCTGAATTCATCTGGAAACCAGGGGTACATTCGCCGGAGCAAAGGGAGGTTTTTGCTGTTTCTTCTGACATTCTTCAGCGTGTATTCGTGCCTCTCAACCTTGTCTCTTAGTTTATCCACATCCATTCTACCCGAAAACTGAATTGCAATCATTTCGAGTCGTAACCAGGTTCGATAGTTCTGTACATATTTATCAAAAATAGCACCGAAGGTGACGATATTGAAGAGGCTGAACGCCCCGTTGTATATTCCCTTTGCAATATACTTCAGTGCGTAGCGGAAATTGCCGTGATTAGATCTTAAAATGCTGATATCTTTGTCACTGGCGTAACGCATTCCTTCTACTTTCTGAACTTTTAAAAAATAGTACATTCCTCTCAAAATAAAAATTTCCGGGACGAGGGTGTTTTTTTTGGGATTATCATTTTCATAAATTATATCAGATATTTCGATCTCTGTCAGCTTGGGATCACCCTCGACGGGTTTCCCTTCGGTTTTCCTGTCCAGAATCCTGATATCATCGATGTAAGGTTTTGCAAATTTCTGACGTTTTGACCATCCCGGTTCATTGTATTTATCTGTGTTGAGGCCTCTCAAAAAAGGCGAATACAAAGGGGAATCGTCCAGAAGCTTAGAAATCCGATAGATTCTTTTCTGAATTTCACTCACCATCCTGGGATCTTCGTCGGCGACCAGACCCAATTCAGGATGAGTCTCTATGAAAATGCTGCAGATATGATTGGTTAACCGTTTTTTCAGGTATTTTATTTTCTGATCTTCTTCCATTTTTTCAAGGGTCCTTTCAAGCTCTCTGTACTCCTTTGTCTTGGTTCTCGGATCCTCTTTCTGGCTAAAGTCCGGTCCCTCATCGTCATCAGCCTTACGAAAGGATCCGTTTCCATATAAAAACCGGTGGGTCTTCCCCAGAGACGGCCTTTCCAGTCTTAGCAGGACTTCAAAATTTGTGTATGGCAATGGTGATAGCATTTTTTGCTTCAATGTCTGTTTCTCCGCAGTTTGTTGGTTTGATATGTCACAAACAGATTTTTAAAGATTGAATGCAGTCTTTTCGGGAGAAAGTCTTATCATTTGCAGAATTGATGAGGTAATACATAGCTAAGATTTGGTCTTTTGAGATTCGGTTGGGAAATATTTTTCCGTATTTGGAAATGCTATACTTGCATAGTAAATTCTAATTCTCAACCGAATAAATTAACCGGTAGAAGACCGGAAAATGTCAAACAGTATGTTTTCAGGCCCTTTGGAATTGCGTACTCGGATTGAAGAATTCATATTTTATTGATGTGGGCAT
>JAOZRE010000448.1 GCA_029940215.1 bacterium
GCTAGTCAAGCGAAATTTACTTCAAGGTGTCAAATCTCCGCAATTTCCACCATTCAACCCCCATATTTTTCATATCAGCCGAAACACCTGCTCTAAAGCCCTTTAGAATCAACTATTATGTGAATTTCCTTGAATTTTACTTCAAAAACCCGACTTCCCGGCAGAAAAAATCGTACGCAAGGTTTAATATCGACATAAAAAAATTCGTAGCAAAAAAGCATAAATAAAAACCCTAAAATATAGATTTGTGAATTATGGAGGAGTTATCTGAGCTATATGCACAAAACCGCGAAAGCCTGATTTTCGTGATGTATTATATTGGCAATCTTTGCCATAGCTGGTAATGTTGATTAACGACTTACTAAAAATTTAGAAGGAGACAAATTATGGCCACCTTGAATATTTCATTACCTGATAAACTTCGGGAATATATAAATTTGAGAGTTGGGAGTGGTGAGTTTCAGAGCGCGAGCGACTATCTAAGAGATTTAATCAGACATGATAAAGAACAACTTGAACACTTGTTGGTTGAGGGAATTGATAGTGGAAAATCTAAGCCGCTTAGTTTGGACTCGATTAGAAAAAAAGCGCGGAAAGCTCTGGAATCGAAACAAGGTGAATAATGGCGGGTACAATAGTAACACCTGCTGCTGAGAATGATCTCACAGATATCTGGTTATTTATTGCGGAGGACAATCCTCAAGCAGCGGATAGAGTTTTTGAATCGGTACAAACGACTTTCGACAGATTGTTAGAACAACCAAAAATAGGAAAAATATTTGAATCAAAGAGAAAGAAACTGAAAGGCATTCGCTTCTTCCCTATTGGCAAATATCCCAAGTACATTGTCTATTATCGAGAGATCAGAAATGGGATTGAAGTGGTTCGAGTTCTTCATTCTCGCATGCTTAGAGAGGGCCGTCTGGAAAGCTAACTCACGTTCGGTGACGCACCAAAAATATAGCTATTTTGAATCTATATCTTGAAATGGTACCAAAAGGATAAAAAATAGTTGGTTTTAGTTTATTTCCATTTAGTCCAATCGACTACCAACCCTCCCCGCTAACCCTTGATATCATTGACTTGGGATCTCCTCCACCATTTTGCCCCCAATACCTTCCGTATCATCTTCATTACTTGCTGTAACTATATCAAATCATAGCTATTTATTTGTTTAGTAAGAATTTTACATGAAGGCTCGTGTGTCCCGGAGGTACACGGAAGTGTGTTTAAGGTAACTACAGAATGGGCATTTCTGGGCTGAGATTTGGTCTGGATTTTTCTATGTTGGTCTGTTTCAGCACTTTGGGAGCTTTTTCAACTTATTGTCTTGGTTTATAAGAGAATTTCATGTACAGAGACGGGAAGCGGATATAATAGACCAAGGATCTCAATGGAAAAAGCAAAAACCCCTCATCGTTACTGTATGAACACTAAACTTAATCTACATGAGTTTCAACTTTTCCTTTTAAACAACTATTAATGTGTTAAAATATGCCAAACGCAATTATTGTATTACAGAAGCCAATACTTTCCCTTTTTTATTTGTTGGTTTTGGTTGGATTTGCTTGCGAGTCTTTTTCACAAAGTTCACAGGCGAACATAAAATTAGAAGAAGTCACCCTGCAATTAAAATGGAAACATCAATTTCAGTTTGCCGGTTATTATGCCGCTGTTGAAAAGGGATTTTACAAACAGGCTGGATTGAGTGTTGTGCTCCGGGAAAGAAATCCGAACATTAATGTATTCGATGAAGTATTATCCAATAGAGCAAATTATGGAATCGAAAATTCCAAGATTCTTGTCCAGCGAGCTCAGGGAAAACCGTTTGTAGCTTTAGCTGTCATTTTTCAAAAATCTCCAACGGTTCTATTAACAAAGAGAAGTTCCAATATATCAACGATTCAGGAAGTGGCCAAAGAAAAATTTATGATCCCTTCGTATAAAATGGCTGGGAGTGAAATTTATGCGATGTTTTTGAATGAAGGTATCAAGGAAGCTGATCTTAAACCCGTTGATCATAGCTGGAACATTGAGGATCTGATTCAGGATAGAGTAAAAGTTTATTTAGCATATATTACCGATCAGCCATTTTTGTTATCACAGAGAAAAATTCCCTATAATATTATCTCTCCTGAGG
The DNA here is from genome assembly GCA_029940215.1 of bacterium. Lineage (GTDB taxonomy): Bacteria > SAR324 > SAR324 > XYD2-FULL-50-16 > XYD2-FULL-50-16 > JAHJRI01. The sequence continues at coordinate 2,141 of JAOZRE010000448.1, forward strand.
AATATGGTATTAATTTCTATGGTGACACGCTATTTACAACAAAACAGGAGTTGCAGGAACATCCAAAGAGAGTAGCAGCTTTCCGAAAGGCGAGCCTTCGGGGCTGGAAGTACGCTTTAGAACATTCCGAAGAGATAATCGATTTAATAATGGCTGAATATGGGGGAAGCGAGAGAAACCTTAATAAAAATCAACTCATTTATGAAGCAGAAGCAACAAAGAAGTTGATATTTTCTGATATAGTGGAAATAGGACATATGAATCCGGGCAGGTGGCAACACATCGCCGATACATACGCCAAATTGGGAATTATAAAGTCGAACGACACGTTCGAAGATTTTATATATGATCCTGATCCGGAAGTTGACTTAACCAGACTCTACTGGATGATAGGAATTATAGTGGCTATCGGTGGGATTTTGGCAATTATTACGTTTTTCCTTTTATACTTTAATAAACGGTTACGAATGGAAGTCATCGTACGAAAGGAAGCAGAAAGATTAAGTCGTATGTTGATGGATAGCCTGCCACATCCAGCAATGCTTATCAATAAAAGTAGAACAGTACTTGCCAGGAATAAAATCGCAGCAGAACTCGGAGTAGATGTCGGTAGTAAATGCTGGAAAACTTTCGGTCAAAGTCTTTACATATCTGACGACACCAAAAAACTGATTGAAAATGGCAAGGAGCCACTAAACCCCATGTGTCATTTTTGTTTAGCTGATAAGTCGATTAGTGGAAAATGTTTAATGAATGACCCTGGTGTTGAAACTGTTGGTATTTTTGACACCTATTGGGTTTATGTTGAAAATGACACCTTCCTTCATTATGCGATAGAAGTTACGGAACAGAAACAATTGCAAAAACAACTCATCCGTTCTGAACGACTGGCGGCCACCGGTCAACTGGCCGCTTCCATAGCTCATGAGATCAACTCCCCTTTGCAAGCGGTTACCGTTATTCTCGATTCAATGAAAGAAGAACAAAAGCAGGACAAAGAGCTATCTGGTAACATCGATCTTTTAATTGGGGCTTTTGAAAGCATCCGGGGTACTGTTAATAATCTCAGCGACCTGAACCGACCAGGACAAGCTGGAATACAATCAATCAATATAAATGATACCATTGAAAAAACAGTTGCTCTGTTTCGGAACAATCTAAAGAAAAACAGCATTAAGGTAAATCTGGCATTATCATCCAGAATTCCTATGATAAACGCTTCCCCTCAACAGTTAAGTCACGTTTGGTTAAATCTATTGAATAATGCAATTGACGCAATATCTGGTCAATTAAAAATTGGCCAACAAGATTTAGTATCCGCCAGGGAGATCCATATCAAAAGCAACTTGAAAAAAGGAGATGTGATTATCAGGTTTTCAGATGGAGGTCCCGGCATTAATAAAGATGATCTGGACAAAATATTTGATCCCTTTTATACCCGTAAAAAGGTTATGGGTTTGGGAGTGGGGCTCTCAATATGTCATGATATTATCAAAGATCATGGCGGCACTATAACTGCAAAAAATTCTCCAGGTAGT
>JAOZRE010000449.1 GCA_029940215.1 bacterium
CCACAACTGCCATTGAGTGGAGCCCAGCGTTTCGACGGGGCCTGTAACGGACAACCCGACAGACAGCCAATATTCTCATTGGAGAAATTCGACAGTGAGTTCAGGAACGGGTATGGCTATCATCAACCGGCATCCGCACTGGCAGCGTCAGGTGCAATGGTTGCGTCAACTGCTGCCGGAAACAGTAAATTTGTTTCCCGCCGTCACATGCCGTCATTCAACCCTAAAAAATGTGTCCAGTGCATGTCCTGCATCACCGCCTGTCCCGATGCGGCCTTACCGAATACGGCCCAGGAAATTGGAACGATACTGGCGACGGCTGTGGAGCATTATGTATCCGATAAAGAGATTCGACAACTCCTGAAGGAAAAACTCCCCGAACTCGAAGAGGGTATCCGTATAACCATGCGGATTAAGGCCCGCGACAAAAACTATGTTCCGCCAACGCTGGCTGAAATATTCAAACAGAGGCTGGACGAGCTTCTGGACGCTGATGATATACTCCGGAAGCATCCGGAAATTGACAAGGCCGCACAGCAGCTGGGTCGGATTCTAAGGGATCTTCCTGTTGCATACGCAAATACCAGGAGTCTGTTTGACATCGCTGAAAAAAAGGAGCGCGGCAGCGGTGGCGTGTTTATTATTGTACCCAGTGAACTCTGCAAAGGGTGTGGCGAATGTGTCGTGCAATGCGGCTCCCATGAAGCCCTGAAGATGATTCCCGAAACCGAGACACTGACCGCCCGATACGTATCAGCACGCGCTTTCATGGACCTCCTGCCGGAAACACCCACTCGCTTCCTGGGGAAATATGATTCTAAAAACCCGGTGGAAAGCCGAGCGGCGGTATTGCACAATCATCTGATGATCCGCAGCAATTACGAAGCCTTTGTGGCAGGTGATGGCTCCTGTGCCGGTTGTGGTGAGAAGAGCATCCTGAGGGGGATTGCCAGCCTTACCGAGGCCTACATGCGCCCCCTCTATCACAGTAAAGCGGATCGGCTTAATCGGAAAACTGAACAGTTAAAGAAGATCGGGCTCAAGCAACTGGAGAAAATGCAGCAGAACAACCCCTCCTCCTATATCTGGTGGACACGTACAGTCAAACACGTCATCCTCGGGCTCGGTGGTGAAAACGAAAGGGATAGTCTGGAAAGGTTTGAGAGGTTGTTTAAGGGTACTGACAAAGATCTGATCGACGCTCTTGAGATGGTCATGCGAACCGACGCATTCAACCATCGTGATCTACAGGCCGTTGACGGTCGACACGCCAACGGTATGTCAACTATGATGATGGGTGGCTGCACCGGTTGTAACAGTGTCTATGGCTCAACTATTCCCAATAATCCACACTCGTACCCCTGGATGAACTCGTTGTTCCAGGATGCACCTACCACGAGCTGGCTGTTTGGGGAGTCGCTGATCATGAACCATGCAAAGCGATCGGTGATCCCGGAAAGATTGGTTGATCATCTGCTCAAGGATGAACTGGGCGGATTTACCAACGATGTTTACTTCCAGTTTACCCACTTCTGTGACAATTGCATGTCCGAACGGGAGATTGCGGAGTTGCCCAAGGTCTGGGCGGTTGGTGGTGACGGCGCCCTTGGCGATATCGGCTTTCAGAACCTGTCCAAGGTCATTCTGCAGAACCGCCCGAATGTCCATGTGTTGATGCTGGACACCCAGGTATACTCCAATACCGGCGGTCAGAATTCGGACAGTTCAGTAATGCCTGGCGGAATCGATATGAACCAGGCCGGGGCATTTACAGAAGGTAAACTGACTGAGCGAAAAGAGGTCTCCCGTATCCTGATCAGTGGACATGGTAGTGCATACATAGCCCATGTCTCCATGGCCAACACAGCCAATTTTTACAAATCCGTGCTGGATGGTCTTCATTACAGGGGATCTGCCTATATTCAGGCATACACCAGTTGCCAACCTGAGCATGGCATTCCTGATGACCGGTCCGCCTGGCAGGCCCAACTGGCTAGAGACAGTCGGGTTTCACCTGAATTTGTGTGCGACCCGTCCCTGGGAGAAACCCATGCCGAATCGGTTTCCATCACAGGAAACCCTGATCGTAAAAGGGACTGGAAACAGCTCCACATCCCCGGTGCCACCGGAAAATACAACTATACCACCGCACACTGGGCCTATACAGAAGGGCGATTTCGTAAACACTTCTTTAACATCAAACCGGGAGAAGAGTCAGAAATGACCTCCCTGGACGAAAAGTTGAAAATGATCACCCAGCAGGATATAGTCAATCGCCGGTTCCTGTTGGAAAACCACCGTTCATATGTCCCCAAAGAGGGGATCTATATTATGGTGGAAAAAAACGGGGATTATGTGCCCGTGGGTATCAGCAGACAGATGGTACTTTTTTGTGTGGAAAGACGGAAAAACTGGCGGTCGCTACAGTATCTGGCAGGTATTGAAAATGACGACTACGAAGATCAGCGTAAATACATGGAGTACTTGTCAAAGAATTGACAGTGTTGACGATCTGAGAGCCGGATAAAAGATCCTTGTGGATTCGCAATTTCCCATGTGGCCTCGATATAAAAGCCACATGGGAAATTACTTTGAATACTGCCTATTCACGGGCTGCTTTTGATTGCCCATGAATGAAGTCTGTACGGATGAATGTCTAGAAATTCCAACCGAAATCGACTCGGTAACCATTCCCTTCTAGTTCTGTATCGGCCCCCAAATCAGGCTTGATATCCCTTTTGTAGTCAACCAGATACGCCGCAACAGTAAATCCTTCTTCCGGCATCCAGCCAAGTCCAATCTGAGTTACAGCAGTTTTGTCTTCTGCCTTCACCAGCGGAACATTATTTACAACTTTATCTGAAAGTACAGTTGTATCGCTCATATAACTCAGCAGGAATTCGCCAAACTGGGCTTCCAGAGACATGATGGTCTGATCCGTTTTATTATGATCAGCGACCGAACTGTCCGCCTCTTTTTCCGGAGACTGTATCATGGCATATTCGAGCCTGAATCTTGTATCACCCGGCTCTCCGACCAACAGACCTAAACCCACCATCATATTTGACCATGAATTCTTTTCATCAATTGAGGTCGCACTGTAATTATAATCAACAGTCTCCAGACCTCCTGACAGGTATAAGATATCTGCCAATTTCAATGATTCACTGACCATGATTCCAGTTTCTTTTCCCTCATATTCACTACTACCGAACGGTGATGAATCATCATGCTTGAATTCACTGATCCTGTAAGCCACACCAACTGAAACAGCCTCACCAAAAACATAAGACAGATTCAGGCGGGTTTCAGGAAGCTTTGTCTCCTGTTCGACAGGACCCATTTCAAGCGTAAACGTTTTGTCCGTGGACAAGAGCATTTCAAAACCAATTTCCTCCCCCTTCAAAGCCAACATAATTGCCGGGATACTCCCACCAATCGTCATATCTCCTATTTCAGCACCGCCATCGAGAATCTCTCCCGAAACAGTAACTGTCTGCACACCCACCGTATTTCCGTCCCTCCATCCTACAGCGGCAGGACTCTCCACATTTGCGGTCCTGTTCAGCTGAGGTGTTACTATCTGGGCACTGGCCGTCAAATAGCTGAGCACCAAAAATATGGATATGGTTAAACGTTTAATCATTTTTACCTTTTCGCATCTATTAAGG
>JAOZRE010000450.1:0-1953 GCA_029940215.1 bacterium
TATTGGAATTGTGACAGCTGTTTCTATTTTTGTGATATGGATGACATGTAGTAATCAAAATGTCAATGGTATGAGTACTCAACAATATTTGTTTCTTGATGGTGAGAAAATAGGGACAATTGTCAGTCCCCCTGCAAAAATTCCCCTTTATCTAAGGATTATGATTTGTATCGCTGATAAAAAAGCAAAGAAAAAAATGCTTACGGGACGATTGCTGGCGTGGTCTCCACGCATCGGAATCGGATCAGGCCTCTTGGAACAGTTGATAGAAGATGGTGCGGCAAACGTGATTGATCATCGGCTTATCAAACTCCTCAGGCTGCAGGTTTCTTTTATTGTCCCAAGTGCTTTTGCTATTGATATTAACGCTGTTAACTATCAGAATTTTAAAATAACGGATGAGGAAATAGAGGGGTTACAGGGATTAAAGAAAATTGAATTGATTCAAAGCTTTTCAAAACGAGAAATATTGGCATTAAATTATGCACGACAATTATCGGAAACACCTATAGTTTTGAATACTAATCTCAGGTATGAAATCCAACAGGCATTTGAACCGAAAGAGATCATCGGCATCGCCTCTCTCGTTGCAAAAGTTAACTATTGGGCCAGGTTGATCGAAGCTCTAGGTGTTCAACCCGCTGGTTTTTCAGGCAGTTATCGAAGTCTTCATATTGAAAAATATAAAACGATCAAGAATCAATCTGAGATAAAAATGTAAAATACTTAAGTATCCTTCTCCCGGGTACGCAATAGACTCACGAATTTGCCGGGAGAAGCTCGGATTTATTTACGGGATGATGATCCAGCTATCCATCAAAACAGAACCGTTGATCCGATTACCGGCCAGAACAGCTGTCTTGCTAAATGATGTACCGACAATACCAGAAATTGTCCTGGGCACTGAGAATTAATATCCAATTGAGAATTGGTACTTCATAACATCTATTCAAATCTTTTCAGTTCTCCTTTTCTAAACGCATCGTATGCCTCTTTGACCGTCATCCCGTTAGCGCCAATATATACTTTGATCTTGGTTTTCCCCAAAACAATTGACGCGTTCCCGCCCGGGCCCGTGCCAGTGATCAATATATCCGGGTTAAAATCCTGCAATTTTTGAGCTGTTTTGGGACCGGCCCCATGTGCTGATATAAGTACTTGTTCATTATCAAAATAGCTGATTTGATTTAATTCTTCATCGAATAGGAAGAGTATTTCGGTTCTGCCGAATCGGTCATCCATCATAGCATCCCAAGATACCCCTTTGGTAGTAAATGCGATTTTCATCTTTACCTACCTGTTGTTAGTTGCTCATAACAGCAGCGATACCTTTGCTGACTCTTTGACGAACTGCTTTGCCTGCAATATCTTCCAGGTACCTTTTATCCATCTAATAACTAGATGCCAAGCTCTTTTGGCAGTGGCAGGGAAACCGATTCATCCGATTCAGGTAAAATTCAAAAATGGGCCGCTTCTCTAAATTTTCAGATCAGCAAGGATAGCCGCGCTTGGTATTATCAAGGTTCAACTCCTTTAACTCTCCTTTTGTATAAGCCTCAATATTGGATTCTACGTTTTGGCTGACAGCTTGAAAAACCTTGATACCAAGTTTCTGCAGTTTTTCAAGCCCGCACCTACCTATACCGCCGACAATGGCAATATTGACCTGCTGTTCATTTAAAAAATCGGCATGCCTGCATTCATTTTCATCATCTTCACTTTTCTCTACCGAACTCTCAAACGACCGCATTTCATCATCTTTGTTATCATAGATAATGAAGCGAGGTGATGTTGCAAAATGCCCGTGCAGCGCGTTGTCTACGCCCTGATCTTTTTCTACTGGCTGACAGATTTTCATAAGAATCTCCTGATTTCAGGGTTTGCTCGATTAAGGTGATTACTCTCATTCGTATCGTCATAGCAATGAAATTGAGCATCAATATCCATTTTTTT
>JAOZRE010000450.1:1963-3669 GCA_029940215.1 bacterium
CAGACGGGAAATTTGGGGACACATACTCGCTACGTGCACCCAGATTTCTGCGGAACCTAAGCGACAGATCCGACCTGACACGACACTAGCTACATGATTCCACTAAGGAGCTAAATGTAACAGGATAATAAATGATGATTATCCCAGATACCTTTTGTTTTTCTTACCAAGTTTTTTGACTAACCTTTCAATCTGTTCTTCTGTTAAGCCGGTTTGATTCAGGTATGCAACCCATCCAGAATACTATCAAAAAACAGTTTTCTGACAAGCGGTTGCTCTTTGACCACATCGTCCCATTGTTGATATTGATGCTTCTTTAAAGCAGCCGTAGTGCTTTGACGGAACACTTCTTCAAAGGATTCTATTGAAATTTCAGGAAACAGCTCTTTGGCTAATTTTCCCATATTTTCAATTTTATCCTCCTGTTTTTTACTTCCTGTAACTGTCATGATTAGTCTCCTTTTTTTAATTTTCAAAGAGATCAATAGCACTTGAGATTCACAACATGTTACTTATATTTTCTTCAAAATATGTACCAAACTTAAAATAGCCTGTAATAAATTAGTTATCCCTGCAGTTTACTGTTTTAAAAGGATAAAAAAGCACACTCCATCTCATCACTATTAATAAAAGACAGATGAATCGTCATCGGTTCTGCCCCTTATTGCGGCCGTTTGCGCTTAAGTACAGGCATTAACGTAAGACAGTGTTACCGTAACAACTCTGTACTTGAACAGTACAACTACAAAGCCAAGTGGTTTAATTAGGTTAACGCAACTACAGTCAAGGGTTATATTCAACACAGACGTTAAGGTTTTCTCTGTTCATGGTATTTGCTTCTACTTTTTTTACTTTCACAGTAAGCATCCTGAAGAATACATCCCTCTGGCGTATCAATTGCAGTGTATTGTTATGGGAAAGTCACAGGGAAAACGACCTTATCCACTAATCTGGCCGAAAAAAAGAGATAGTTGTCTGTCCTGATCGACCTGGATGTTGAAGAACCCAATTCAGGGCTCTTCATTGACGATGAAATTGTTCGTGATAATGGCAAGTAAAATATGATACCTGAATGGAAAGTAAACACTTACACTTTATGTGGTAACTGCCAAGGTGTGTGTAACTTTAGCGCCGTTATCAGATTGGAAATGCAGATATTGGTTTTTCCTGAAACATGGCACAATTGCTACGCTTGTTCAGAGCTGTAACCCACATCTTCACTACCCATGATCCCTGTAAAAACAGGTATTCTAAGACACTACCAAAAAGACCAGCTATCTTTTGTGCCGTTTGGATATTGGGCAGGAGCAAGCAGTCCCATCGGTATCGCAATGCCCTGAAAGGGATTATTATCAATAGTTGGGATAAAATCAAAAAAGTTGCCTGATCAATTTTTTCTCATTGATTTTTATTGTTTGAGCACAAAATGCAGGAGTTTTAATAGATTAAAACAGGAATATAAAATGAAAATCATTTTCACAACAAAAGGGACAAAGTGGGATTCCCAAATGGATTCTCGATTCGGAAAAACAGAGTACTTATTCGTATATGACGATGAAAAAAAGAGGTGTACTATTTTGATAACCAGATCATAGCTGATGAAGCCCATGGAGCTGGTCCCCAAACAGCAAAACAATTGTTTGAAATCAACGCGGATGTTCTGGTAACCGGGAATGGTCCAGGTGGAAATGCGTCAGTCGTGCTAC
>JAOZRE010000092.1 GCA_029940215.1 bacterium
GGCTAGCCGGTAAAACATCCACCCATTTCTGGCAACTTCATGCTTTTCTATATTGATGTGCAACACCAACAGTGAAAAGAAATCGGAAGATCTTCCCGGAACACCATCTCTTGCCTTTTAACAATGCATATTACACGCCAATAGCACAGCCAATTAGAGGGTGTGCATACCCGTGCCCATAACCGCATAATTCTGTTGAATAACCCTATGATTCATGGTATTATATTGGTTAACATACTGAATATTGGTTTAATTAACGTGGTAGCGACTATTCAGTGGAGAAATGATTAAAGTCACATGTTTTTCTCGAACGGAACATACTGCTTCGAAAAGCAGCAGGATCGAATAACGGTCAACCCTTTTCCTAACGACTCATGTTTTGCCGTTACCGTTCGCGGATCGAAGTTAACCTTCGGAGCACTCAATGAAATCGGATTTTAAAGTCCTTATCGTCGATGACATCGCCCAGAATATAGAAATTATCAAAACATTTCTGGAGGATATCTATATTCTGGATTCAGCAGAGTCTGGTGAGGAGGCACTGGAGAAAATCCCTGTTTTCAAGCCTGACCTGATTCTTCTGGATATCAAAATGCCGGGGATGGACGGTTATGAGGTCTGTCGAACCATTCGCGATAACGAAGAGTACAATCATATCAGGATTATCATGGTATCTGCCTTGACGATGATCGAGGAACGCCTGAAAGGATACGAAAACGGTGCAGACGACTATATCACAAAACCGTTTATTGCAGAAGAGCTCGAAGCAAAAATCAAGGTCTTTCTGAACTTGAAACGCACTACCGAAGTAGACCAGCTCAAATCTGACCTGCTTGCGCTTTTTTCACATGAAACCAGGACCCCCTTAAATACCATTATCGGTATGTCCTCCCTGTTGATGGACGATGATCAACTTGATGAGGACACAAAAAGTACCATCGGAATGATCCAGGAGAGTGGCAACCAGTTGCATCAATTCGTGGAGAAAACGTCCTTTCTTTGCACGCTGAAGAGTACGCAAACCATCGAAAAAACAACTGAACGGTTTCTAACACAACTGGAAAACACGATTGTTTCGAAACGTGACGCCATGGCTGCCAGAGAGATCCGCATCAATCACAACATCGATTCCAATCTCACCTTCAAGGGTGACTGGTTCATGATCTACGAAGTTCTGGGCTATATTGTGGACAATGCCATAAAATTTTCGCCTGAAAAAGGAGAGATTACCATTGCCCAGAAACAGGACGGAAACAAGATCATTTTTACCTTCTCAGACCAGGGACCCGGCATACCGGCGGACTGGTTAAACAAAATCTTCGACGAGTTTGCCATCCAGGACATCATGCACCATCAAAAAGGCCAGGGACTGAGCCTGGCTATTGCCAAACATGTCATGAGGTTGCATGATGGGTTCATTGAAGCTGAAAACGGCCCTGACCAGGGAGCCATTTTCCTGCTGGGTTTTCCCATCGATTAATCTGCCCCAAGAAGCGAAAAGGGTCATACACACCATTCTACCCATCCCGGGTAGCCAGCATAAAGATATCAGGAACAAATGGAGCAACTGAACACGGAATACCACCGTCCATGGGGCTTTTATGTCATCCTCTCGGACGAAGCGGACCACAAGGTCAAGCGTATTGTTGTTAAACCACAGAAAAGACTCAGCCTGCAACTGCACCACAAGCGTTCAGAGCACTGGTACGTGGTTTCAGGAGAAGCAGAAATGACACTTGGGGAGGCCACCCTTCCATTAAAACCGGGCGACACTGTAGACATTCCAGTGGAAACAGCACACCGGGTAAGAAACCCCAGTAATGAAAACCTGGTGTTTATTGAGGTTCAAACTGGATCGTATTTTGGCGAAGATGACATTGTCCGGATGGACGACGACTTCGGCCGTGTCTGAAATGGGAGCAAGACACCACAGCGGCCGTTTCAACCAGCCGCTGTGGCAAAGGATCAGGGCCTGTTAACTATCTCTTCATGCGGGACTCATACGCCAGACCAAAGGGCGTGCGCTCGATAAACTGCCCCTGTCCCAGTTGACCGATAAACTTGCCGCCATCAGCCACCAGCTTACCTCTCAGAAAGACCTTGTCTGCCCGACCTTTCTCGTTAAATCCTTCGTATGCACTGTAATCAACTCCATGCAACGACGTCTCGACGGAGATTTTACCCTGATATGCCGGATCGAACACAACGATATCCGCATCACCACCAATAACGATGCTGCCCTTGCGCGGATACATCCCAAAAAGTTTGGCCGGAGCCGTCGCAAAGGCGTCCACCATTCTCTGCAGTGAGAGTTTACCCTGAAGGAACCCATAGGTATAAAGTATCGCCAGCCGGTTTTCAACACCCGGTGTGCCGTTGGGAATACCGGTGAACTTCTCGGTCCCCATATCTTTTTGTCCTTTCATGTTAAATCCACAATGGTCTGAACCAACCGTTTGCAACCAGCCATTGTTCAGCGCCTGCCAGAGAGGCTCCTGGTTGAACTCGGGTCTTAACGCTGGGGAGCAGACATACTTGGCGCCCTCAAAACCCGGTTTTGCCAGATAGCTCTCATCTAGAACCAGATATTGCGGACAGGTCTCACCGAAGATGTCGACCCCCTGTTGCCGGGCATTACGAATCGCCAGCATAGCTCCCTCACAGGAAACATGGACAATAAAAATAGGGGCATCAGCAGCCTGTGCCAGTGAAGCAGCCCGCGCGGTTGCTTCGACTTCAACGATGGCAGGACGGCTTTCGGCATGGTATTTAGGATCTGTCTTGCCCGCTGCTAACAGCTTCTCCTGCAGAAGGCTGACGACGTCGCCATTTTCAGCATGAATGGTCGGCAGCATACCAACATCCTTGGCGGCTTCCAGACCCTTAAAAAGGGTTGCATCGTCGACCATGAACGGAGTGCCTTTGTATGCCAGAAACATTTTGATGGTTGGAACACCGGCTTTGACCAGAGCGCTGAATTCATCAAATATCCCCGGTACCGTTGAATCCATTATCATGGAGTGGAGACTGTAGTCGACCGCTGTCTTGCCCTCGATAGCCTCTTCACGATGCTTGACAATTGAGTCCTGGAGACTCATCCCGGCCGGCTGGGGAGTGAAGTCAATAACCGAAGTCGTACCGCCGACAAGAGCAGCGGGAGTGGTATCAAATCCAGCGGTATTCGTCCCCATAAAGGGTAGATCAAAGTGGGTGTGGGCATCTATTCCGCCCGGGAAGAGGTATTTCCCTTCTGCATCAACAACAGTCTCCGCTCTGCTGTCAAGATCGGAACCAATGGCAACGATCTTTTCCCCGTCTATCAGTACATCGCTCTTGTATTGTTCGCTTGCTGTAACGATGGTGCCGTTTTTAATCAATGTGGCCATTTCATTACCTCCATTCTTACCATAAAAGTGTTTGTTGGACGCACACGCCTGTCCAACCAGATAGTCCTCAAAAACCGGAATGGTTAAATAGTTGCACTTTGGCTTTCATCCGTCAATACTCGCTTTTTTAAGCGAAAATGTGACTGTGAACACCTGACTTACACGTCACCTAAGCATGAGATTTTCCAGAGTCTCCAGACGCCATCGTCGAAAATGATTCCCCTTTTTTTCGAAACCATCAATAAAGGCCTGGGTCAACGCTGGAGAAACCACATGCTCAAACATAGTACCATCTGTTGTGATACCACGGATGCGACCGTCTTTGAAAAACATCCGCAACAACCGAACTCCCATCGCCACCCTTTCCAACTTCTGCGACAACTTCTTATCCTGAGTGCCGTCACCAGACCAACTGTCCGGATGTTCGTCCAGATAGGTCATAAAGTTCAAAATCCGACCCAATCGCAGCAGTGTAACCGAGTCCCTGCGGGTCGTCTTGTCAGACAACGGGAGAGCTGATCCCCTCATCAGAGTTTCAGTCTCGGGCAGCAGTCCCCGCCGCCGGCAGAACTCAAAATCAGAACTCCCCGGGGCTGGATAGTAAACCGAAACGCCTGCCAGTACCCGCCGTTGAGCCAAAAAAAGCAGGTCAGCCACTGATAAAAGCGGGTCCTGCCCGGGGGCGCCAACTATAACGTAGCCAACCGCATCCATTCCCAGTTCCTCCGCTGTCCCAAGAACGCGATCAAATGCCGGGGACACATCGGGGCGATTGAATCGTTTCAACTGTCCCGATGATATGGTGCAGAGCGAAAGGTTCAGGGCCTTAAAACCGGCCTGCTTCATCAGAACCAGCATTTCAGCGTCCAAGGATGGCGGATAGAGACCATTCATGGCCCTGAATTCAAGATCATACCCCTCAAAGCGGGTTATCAACTGCTCAAGGAACTCAATGGAACTCTTCCGATTCAGGGTGAGATGCTCATCCTCAAAATCGATAAATCGAGCACCAAACCTCTCAACAGCAACCTCTATTTCCGCCAGCACCTGATCTCTCTTTCGGGATCGATACGGGACATCATCAGAACTTCCCATAGAGCAATAGGAGCACCGCATCGGACAGCCCCGACTGGTCATAACCACGGCCGTTCGACCGGCAGCCCTTTTGTAGTAGTCATGTTTGACCAGGTGAAGGGCAGGCAGCGGATAGGCGTCCAGATCTGACATGACCGCCCCGGGACTGATGTGCAGCTTTCCATCCTCCTCCCGAAAGACAATACCGGGGATATCCCTGACCGAGGCCTGTTTCTGAAGGACACGGGCTAACAGCGGCATTGCTACTTCCCCCTCTCCCCGCAGAACGAAATCCACCGCATCACAGGCCATGACACTTTCGGGACAGGCGGTTGGATGGTGCCCCCCCATCACAATGACTGCCTCCGGGCAAACCCTGCGAACCCGACGGGCAACTGTCAACGCCATATCTGAATAGGCGGTGAAAAGTGAGGAGATACCGATCAAAAAGGCGCCAGCGCTCTTTACCTGGTTTCCAATATGCTCAAGACTATACCCGAAGTGCCGATAGAGGTGGAACAAGGAAATTGGCGACTGGTCAGGTCCCTGGTAAAAGGTCTGCAGCCCTGTCATCGCCTCAGGCAATTCAATCACCCGCGACCGGGAGGTCGCCATGGCATCCAGAATCTCCACCGAGAAATCCGCTGCTTCCAGTGACGCCGCAATACAGGCCAGACCGTGCGGAATAGTGCGTTTCACTGTCAAGTAGAAATCCTGAAGCGGCGGTTGAATCAGTAGTATGTCAACCATGAAACCTAAGCTGGACGATGGTGATTGGAATGAGAAAAATCGGGTATGGTTTTCATTGGAAACCGTCTCGCAACGACTGAATTCAATTCACGTGACCATTTATTTTCGACTGTCACTTTTGCCATATGACGTCATTTTTGTCCATTATCGTTATTAATGTTATAAAAAGAGACCATATTCGCGAAAATGTCAATAATTAAGTATGGTATTCGAGGCATTATTTACTTTTTTCGTTGACATTTCCAATTTTTTTACATAAAAAATACGAAAAAGAGAAGTGGGAAAAGCGATGGTCCCCGCCACATTTTGACAACAGATATTGGAGAACCCCCCAAATGGAACTGAAAGATATGCGGATCAATGGTGAACGCTTGCAGCAGTCACTGGAAGAGATGGCAAAAATCGGGGCGACACCTGCGGGTGGCGTCCAGCGGTTGACCCTTACAGATGAAGACAAACAAGCCCGTGACCTGCTTGTCAAATGGATGAAAGAGATTGACCTTGAAGTCACCATCGATGAGATGGGTAATATTTTCGGAAAGAGGGCCGGCAAAAATAACGACCTGGCACCGGTGATGAGTGGGTCTCACGTGGATTCACAGCCGAAAGGCGGTCGGTTTGACGGAATTCTGGGCGTTATGGGCCCACTGGAGGTGATGCGCACCCTTCATGAAAACAATATTACCACCGAACGCCCCCTCGTCGTTGTTGACTGGACAAATGAAGAGGGATCCCGTTTTTCTCCAGCTATGCTGGCATCAGGGGTCTGGGCTGAAGAACTGGACCGTGACTGGGCCTTTGATAGAACGGATATCAACGGCAAACGATTCGAAGATGAATTGATCCGCATTGGATATAAGGGAACCCTTCCCTGCAAGCAATCACCACTGCACGCCTACTACGAGTATCATATCGAACAGGGGCCCATGCTGGAGAGGGAAGGAAAAATCATTGGCGCCCCCAAAGGAATCCTATGTCTGCACTGGTACGATATCTACCTTGAGGGAGAAGCCAACCAGGTTGGCCCTACACCAATGGAAGGCAGACATGATGTACTGTGCGCCGCAGCTGAGATGATCCTGAAGGTCAACGAGCTTCCAGATCGCATGGGTGGCAATATGGTAGCCACCGTTGGAGAGATCCAGAACTATCCCAACTCCCGTAACATCATCCCGGACAAGCTTCATTTCACTGTCGATATCCGCTCCTGGGACGATGATCTTGCTATTAACGCCTGGAACAAGGTTGCCGAAGACTTCAGGCAGATTGCCGACAGACGTGGATGCCCCATTAAAATCGAGGAGACCTGGCGTGTTGAGCACGCACCTTTCAGTGACAAACTGGTACAGGGCATCCTGGATATTTCATCTGAGCTTGGATATTCCAATCTTCACATGGTCAGCGGTGCCGGTCATGATGCCAGCTATATGAACCACCTGGCCCCCACCGCCATGATATTCGTCCCCAGTATCGGCGGACGCAGCCATGTCGAGGTCGAAGAGACAACCTGGGAAGACTGCACAGCAGGCGGAAATGTTCTGCTTCATGCCATGCTGCGCTCAGCAAACGAAAAGTAAACAGTCTGCAAACTCCCCCTGATTTAGTTTAATGACTGGCCACAACCAAAATATAGAGGAGAATTCACCGTGAGAGATTTTGACGCGTTTAACACCATGAATAAGGGATTCGATTTCAGCCAGGCTGTTGCGGAGGCTGATCGGTGTCTGCTTTGCCACGATGCCCCCTGTTCAAAAGGGTGCCCGGCTGATACCAAGCCGGGCGAGTTTATCCGGAAATTTCAATTAAAAAATATCACCGGGGCCATTCGAACCATCAAAACGAATAATATTCTTGGCGGTACCTGTGGCGTTTTATGCCCCACCGAGAGGTTGTGTGAAGAAGCCTGCAGCGCCATGCTCAAGTCCAAAGAGATGCCACAGGGACAGGACCGGGCTATTCGCATCGGTGAGATCCAGCGGTTTCTGGTGGAGTATTCATGGGAAAGGGGTTACCAGGTCCTCAAAAAGCCCGATCAGAACCAGGGCAAAGTAGCCGTAGTCGGCTCGGGACCCGGGGGATTGAGTTGCGCGGCTGAGCTGGCACAGGCCGGCTATCAGGTAACCATTTTCGAAGCCCGCCCGGAACCGGGAGGCGTCATCCGCTATGGAGTTGCCCCTTTCAGATTCGACCAGACTTTTCTTAAAAAGGAATTGGCTGATATCGAGGCTTTGGGTGTCGAATTCGTCTGCAATCACCGGATAGAGGGGGAGAAAGGTGCTGAAAAACTGCTGGAAGACGGATTCAAAGCAGTCTTTCTGGCACCGGGGCTGTGGAAAGCCGCTGAATTAATACCAGGACAGGCGCCTATTGAGGGTCTTCTCTCATCTGTTGACTACCTGGAGTCACTCAGAGATGGCCGCCTGGAACAAACCGCTACCACATTTGAAGGGAAAACTGTTGCCGTTATCGGTGGCGGGGCGGTGGCTATGGATTGTGCAGAGACAGCAGCCCGGATCGGCGCCAAAGATGTTTATCTGGTCTATCGCCGGTCCTACCTGCAGATGCCAGCGGAGGAAAAGGAAATTCAAGCGGCTCTGGAAACCGGAATACACTTCCTGCTTCTCAATCAACCGTTGGATTATCTTACAACAGCTGACAACATAATATCTGGTATTAAAATTGCCCGCACCCAACTGGGAAACCCTGATAACTCAGGACGCCGGGCGCCAGTCGAAATAGCCGGTTCCGAATGGAACCTCGGTGTCGATATCGTCATCGAGGCCATCGGAAACCAGGCAGTACCGGAATCACCGAATTGGTACCCAGGTGTTAAGACCGATGGCAAACATCTGATCCAGGCAGACCCGGAAACAGGTGAAACCTCTGTCAAAGGTATCTTTGCTGGTGGCGATATCGTTCGAGGTCCATCACTGGTGGTCAATGCAGTTCGGGACGGAAAAGTCGCGGCTCAGGCAATACAACAATATTTGAATCAATAGGAGGAGCGATGAAATCCAGTAACCAAGTAGATCTGTCTATCGATTTTTGCGGGGTCACGTTTATAAACCCGTTTCTGCTATCATCCTCCCCCGTTTCAAACAGTGCTGAAATGGTTGAGGCTGCCTATGAAGCCGGTTGGGCCGGTGTCGCGTTTAAGACCCTCAATTCCGACCGCATCCCCATTATTCATCCCTCACCTCGGATGAACTCCTATCATTACGGACATAAGAAACTGGTCGGCCTTCAGAATGTGGAGCAGATATCAGATCGTCCCCTGAAAGACAATCTGGTTGATTTTCTCTACCTGAAAAAGAAGTACCCGGACCGGGTTCTGATATCCAGTATTATGGGATTCTCAAACGCCGAGTGGGAATATCTGGCCAAGGTCTCAGAGGACAACGGGGCAGACATGCTGGAATTAAACTTCTCATGCCCCCACATGTGCGTTGAGGGAAGCGGCCATCACGTTGGAAAAGCCTTTGATCTGATTGAGAAATTCACGACCACCGTCAAAAACGCTGTCTCGATTCCCGTGCTGGCGAAAATGACACCCAATATCACAGACATGACAGAGCCGGCGCTCTATGCCAAAAGAGGTGGTGCGGACGGGATTGCCGCCATCAACACCGTCAGTGGTATTTCAAAGGTGGGTCTGAATGATCTGGTCCCCAAGCCCAACGTTTTCGGAATCGGAGCAATCAGTGGTACCTCAGGACCAGCCATCAAACCCATCGGGCTGCGCTTCATAGCTGAAATGGCTCAGTGCGAAGAACTTAATCTGCCACTGTCTGGGATGGGCGGCATTGAAACCTGGATTGATGCCTTGGAGTACCTCCTGCTTGGTGCCGGAACCATTCAAGTCACCACTGGGATCATTCACTATGGCTATCGGATTGTTGAGGACATGATAGAGGGTCTATCCGACTTCATGGTTGAAAAAGGGTTCAATTCCGTTTCAGAACTGGTAGGCAAAGCCAACGCCAACCTGAAAACCACCGACCATTTTGAACTGGATCGCCAAGGTATCACAGAGTACAACCTTGATGCCTGCATCGGTTGCGGACAATGCGTTATCATCTGCAATGATGCGGCAGGACAGGCGCTTGACTGGGATGAGAAGGAACGCAGACCCCATCTGATTGAGGACAAGTGCCTGAGTTGCATGATCTGCAGCTTTGTCTGCCCAGTTGACGGACTGATTACTTTCAAGGAGATGCCTAAAGAGTGGAATCGGCGCGAAACCAGAACCATGGACGCGTCATTGGAGAAAGAGCTTAAATTCTCTCCTTATAAAGATATTCAGGTTTTATAGTGGTTTTTCCCATTGTTTCTTACGTTTTTCGTAAAACGGCGAAAAGTGTGTCCACTGCCTGTCCGGTTTAATTGCAGTTAACGGTTGCATTGATCGATTTTTTATTGTATTGATCAGCAAGGCCTATTACCGTTGGTACGTAGGCCAGAATGAGGGAGGGCGGACGTGGACAGGCATTGTTTCGCCAGAAACCGTCCTCGTATGATGCAACAGTGGAAGTAGGTTTTTTTACCCGTCGGTGCCTTGAGATCCGGCGGTTCTTTAAAACCCCCTGACTGGAACTGAGTTTGCTGATGGGGGTACAGAGAAAGCCGTCACCTGGATTTCGATCCAAAACTGTTGCAAGACAGTTAGAACGGCTATTTTCCATCAACCCAGTAACGTCCCCAGTATGAATGGGGCAAATATGGAGGCAAAGATTTGCGTATGAGTGAGCAAGCAACTGACCACTGGATTGTATATCCAATTGGAAGCAAGCCGACCTGGCCAATGGCCGTCCTGCTTGGACTCCAACAGTATCTAACGATGTTCGGAGCAACAGTTTTGATTCCGTTTATTATTGGTGGGGCCATGGGGATGCCGCAGGATCAACTGGCATTGATGATTTCTACCATTTTCTTCACATCCGGAATCTGTACATTGATCCAGCAATCACCCCTTGGCAACAGACTGCCTGTAATCCAGGGTGGAACATTCTCTTTCCTTGGACCAACATTCGCCATCATCGGAATGGTTGCTGCTAAAGGAGCAACCGGAGATCTTCCCCTCTGGCAACTTCAGATCCAGGAAATCGCTGGTGCCATCATGATCGCATCCGTTGCAGAAATGTTCCTGGGCTATACCGGAATCATGGGCCAGGTCAAAAAGCTGATCAGCCCCGTTGTTATTGCCCCGACCATCGCCATGATCGGTCTGGCACTGTACAACATTGGCGCCCCATGGATGGCAGGAAACTGGTACATCTCAGGGATCACTCTGCTAGCCATGATCCTGTACTCACAGGTATTCTCGCACAAGTCAAAGATCTTTATGCTCTTTCCGGTTCTATTGGCCATTGCAACCGGCTGGCTCTGTGCCTTTATCGGAACGGCTACCGGTATCATCCCAGTGGGTAATGCGGCTTATCTGAAGACTGAGCTGATCGCAGCTGCACCATGGTTTAGTTTAATGCCAATGATGCCGTTTAAATGGGGAATGCCGGATTGGAGCAGTGCTACCTTGTGGGCAGGTGCCGTTGGTATGCTGGCTGGATACCTGGCCTCCATGATCGAATCCATCGGTGATTACTACGCCTGTGCCCGAATTTCCGAGGCGCCGGTTCCCACCGGTAAGATGATCTCAAGAGGACTGGGAGCAGAAGGACTGGGTTGTTTCATCGCCGGAATCATGCAGACCGGAAACGGAACAACGACTTACTCCGAGAATATCGGATCCATTGGTTTGACCAAGGTTGCCAGCCGCCGCGTTGTGCGGGCAGGTGCAGTTCTAATGCTGGTCATTCCCATCATTGGTAAGTTTGGTGCGACTCTGGCAACCCTGCCGCAACCGGTAACGGGTGCTATGTTCTTCGCCCTGTTTGGTATGATCGCTTCAGTGGGTCTCTCCAATCTACAGATCGTGAACCTGAACAACTCACGGAACCTGTTCATTATCGGTATCTCTTTCTTTGCCGGATTGAGCATTCCTTACCATTTCAACCCGATGCTGAGCGCAGCCGCTGTTCCATTCCCGGTCGCCGGTGTCCAGGCTATCCTGACTTCGGGTATGTCTGTAACTGCAATCCTGGCTATCCTGCTGGATAACCTGCTTCCGGGTGCCACACGGGCTGAGAGAGGTCTGGAAGTCTGGGAAACAGAAGCCTCCGACGAAGCCTGGGAAAAAGCAGAAGCTGAATGGGCTGCCATGGGCGAAGGTGAAATGCGACCCGTCTAGATTGCCTTGTTTAGGTGCCTGAAACAGTCATGACACCATGAAACACAATAGGGGGAAGAGCCTTAAAAGGGTTTTTCCCCTTTCTTTTTTATCGACCTGAAACCCAACCGGACCGTGCTAAAGACCATTCGTAACATTATTTATATACTGATGATACTCATCGGGTTTGTAGCCATGTATAGCCTTTTAAATGCAGGAAATCCCGAGGGATTGTTCAGACCTATATTTCCTGACCCGCTTTATGACATATATATTGCCTTCACCGCTTCCGTTACTGTTTTCATCCTGGGGTTTTTTGTCTTCTTTTTCAGAGACCAGGAGGGCTTCCAGAAACTGGTCGAACTGAACGGCGCGCGTATCCGAAAAATGAGAAAAAAGAATAAAAGTGACGAGGAGATCGCCGACTCCATTCTCAAAGCCATGGGCTTCCGCAGCGGATATCGATACAATATGGCTAAGAAGAAACTGATTATCTACCTGTCTGAGTTCCAGTAAACCCCAACAGAACGTCACAATATCAAATCAATTTTAAATGCTGAACACTATTATTAACCAGCCCTGGCTACTGATCGCTCTCATATTTTTTGGAGTTCTGGCCTTTATCGCCTTCATACGCCGACAGGACCAGCGCTGGATAGAGAAAAAGATTGGAGAAAAAAACATCGTCATCTCCAGCTTCGGGGTTATCTACCTGGGCGCCAGTTCCGACGATGGGCCGATCCGGCGACGCAATGGCTTTTTGGTCCTGGCGAAGGACCGACTTTATTTCAGGAGCCGGCGTGCCGGCGGTATAGAGCTTGAAATCCACGGCGATAAGGTATTGGAGGTTTATCATGATGTCCGCCACAGGGGCGAAGAAGCCCATCAGTCCCTGATGATGATCGATTTTATCAACGAAAAGCGACGACGGGATACCGCCGCGTTTCATGTACCGTACCCGCCCCAATGGATCCAAGCCGTCCTGACAACCCTGAAAAAGAAAGAGCTCCAGTAGCAATAACGCTCTTAACCAGTCTAATATCGTTGTTTTTTGTCGCAATATCTCCAAATTTCGTGATTTTTCCCATCAAACAAGGCATAATCCGCCAAATATACGGCTTTTTTGTTTGACAATTCGAGGCGGTCTATACTAACAATATAACGAGATACGTAAGGAAACCCCGGGAAGAAACCGGAAGCTGGCACCACTTAACTCCAGGCCTCCGTCGCACTTCCCATATCAAGACAAACAACCACAGATCGGAGGCCATATGGCGAGAAACGTAATCAGCGGACTTATCCAGTGCAGAAACCCACTTAATGATGAATCAAAGCCTGTCAAAGAGATTCAGCAAGCCGCATTTGATTATCATATTCCCTTTATTGAAGAGGCCGGTAAAAAGGGCGTCCAGATACTCTGCCTGCAGGAGATTTTCAATGGCCCTTATTTCTGCCCCTCACAAGATCCAAGATGGTACAGCGCGGCAGAACCAGTACCGGGACCGACAGTTGAGGCATTAATCCCCTATGCCAAGAAATACGAGATGGTGATGGTGATTCCCATATATGAGATGGAAAGACCCGGCGTCTATTACAATACAGCCGCGGTCGTTGATGCTGATGGCAGCTACTTGGGCAAGTTCCGCAAGAAGCATATCCCTCATACCAGCGGTTTCTGGGAGAAGTTTTTCTTCAAGCCGGGAGATAAATCCTATCCGGTTTTCCAAACCCGATATGCAAAGGTAGGCGTCTACATCTGTTACGATCGCCATTTCCCGGAAGGAGCCAGGGTACTCGGCCTGAACGGTGCTGAAATCGTATATAACCCGTCCGCTACTGTTGCAGGTCTTTCACAGCATCTCTGGAAACTCGAACAACCGGCACATGCTGTGGCAAACGGTTATTTCATGGGTTGCATCAATCGTGTGGGAACCGAACCCCCTTGGAATATCGGCAAATTCTACGGCAACAGTTACCATGTCAATCCCAGGGGAGAAATATTGGATTGTGCCTCGGAAGACAATGACGAACTGCTGATCTCCACCCTGGATCTGGACTTGATCGAAGAGGTCCGAAAAACCTGGCAGTTTTACCGAGATCGCCGACCTGAGACCTATGACAAGATATTTGAAATTTAGCAACCATTGGCTCGTGTCCGACCCAGGACACTGAAAAATAAAACGAATCCGCACCCAAAGGGTACGGTATTGCTTTGCCCCCTTGAAG
>JAOZRE010000451.1:0-2347 GCA_029940215.1 bacterium
GAAGGGGGTCAGGGGGATGTTGTCTAGTTTTCGGTAATATCAAAGCCTGTTACACCCCCCGTTCCCCCCTCAAGGGGGGATTTCGGACCTTAAAGTAAAAACAATAGTCCTTGACACACTCTTAATATATTTTTATCCTCCAAACGGATTTGAATCGACACTTGTTTATTGGGCTAGCGGGTCATTAGACCATGTCCATCAACAGTTCACTTTCCATTGCTGCTGTATTGAAAAGGCGCCCATGACAAATCAAAACGCCCCGGACGATGTTTATTTTCAAAGAATCAGTCAGGCACTGGCTCATGCAGGCGCCTATCGTCCGACACTGGTCGTAGACAAACAACGGCTGGACCACAATATTGAGCAACTGATGTCGGTCATTCAGCGCGACTTCCACTATCGCATCGTAGCCAAATCTCTACCGTCATTGCCCTTGTTGAACCATATCATGCATGCTACCGGTAGCCACCGGATCATGAGCTTCCACCTGCCTTTTCTGATGGTTTTGGTCGAGCATACTCCCCATGCCGATATTTTACTTGGCAAGCCCATGCCAGTGCAAAGTGCCCGTCAGTTTTACCACTGGCACGCCCAAAATAAAAAGAGCCTATTCAAACCTGAGTTTCAGCTGCAGTGGTTGATCGACAGCGTTGACCGTCTGCAACAATACCTGCTCCTGGCTGAAGCATCTGATACCACCTTGCAAATCAACCTGGAGATCGATGTTGGACTTCACAGGGGAGGTTTCAACGACCGAACCTCTTTTATCAAGGCCCTGAATGTGATCACCCAATCCGATCGC
Source organism: bacterium (assembly GCA_029940215.1). Taxonomy (GTDB): domain Bacteria; phylum SAR324; class SAR324; order XYD2-FULL-50-16; family XYD2-FULL-50-16; genus JAHJRI01. The sequence goes on from JAOZRE010000451.1 coordinate 803, forward strand.
CTTAAATTGTCCGGCCTGATGGGCTATGAGGCCCATATTACAAAGATCCCAGCGTTACTGGGAGGCCACAAAAAAGCATTTGCAAAGGCAATGGAAAGTTACAGGGAGTATACAGATCTGGTCCAGGAGGTAATGGGCGAAGACGCTCTGCAGGATCTGACATTAAATAGCGGGGGCAGCAGCACCTATCCGTTGTTCAGTAAGCCGAGTTGTGTAAATGACATCTCAACCGCTTCAGCGCTGGTTAAGCCCACCGACTTTGACCTTTTCACACTGGAACTCAATTTGCCGGCTGTATTCATCAGTACCCCGGTTTTAAAAACGGTGACAAATCCCGACATACCCATGGCCAAAGGCCTTTCAAAATTGATGCGCTTACTGGGACTCTTATCGCCCAAGGCCTGTTTCATTTATGGAGGAAACTGGTTGGCCGAACCCTGCTACCCTGCGGATGCCAGACGGTCTAAAGTGCTGGGACACTCCAGCAACCAGGAGATGTACGAACTGGATAAAAACTGCTCAATTTCCGTCGACGATTTCATGTTCTTCCGGCCAACCCAGAGTGAGGCTGTTTTTCTGCAGTTTGATGATATCGCTGTCTATGACAATGGCAGCATCATCGACTGGTGGCCCGTATTTCAGGCAACTAAAACGGAGTCCACTTAGGCAGGACATCATTTAGAATTACACCCATTTAATAAAAACAGGCGAAAACCATGTTACTTATTTTCGGATACCTGGTGATACCGGCACTGCTCATCTTGTTGTGCCAGCGTTTTTCTTTGATGGATAAACTTGGCGTTGTTCCTCTGTCCTTTGGTCTGGGGATTGCCATAGCCGCCACTGTCGACCTGTCACAGTTTTTTTCAACCGGCACCGTCACAGCTGTACAATCCAATGTATCAGAAATCAGCATTGCACTGGCCTTGCCCCTGCTGTTGTTTTCAATCGATGTCAAAGGGGCGCTCAATATGGCGGGAGATACTCTGAAAGGGATGGGACTGGCGTTATTCTCGGTGGTGTTGATCAGTTTTCTGGGGGCAATCATATTTAATGATCAAATTGACGCCATGTGGCAGGTAGCCGGTATGTCAGTTGGGGCCTACACGGGTGGAGGACCGAATATGGCCGCCATTAAAACAGCCATTGGAGGTGATGAGTCGGTATTTATCACCATGGTCACCTATGATATTTTGTTCTCAGGTATCTATCTGCTTTTTGTGATGACTATCGGGCAACGCCTGTTCGGCCTGTTTTTGCGTCCCTATCAGCCCCAAAATGAAGTCGGTGAGTTAGATTATGCAGGAATGGAACACATGATGGACGAATCTGCCAACAGCTATAAAAAACTGGTTGAGCTGAAGAAGCTGCCACAGACATTCATCGCACTGGTATGCTCCGTCCTGGTTGTTGGAGCGTCTCTTGGACTGTCGAACCTGGTAACCCGCGCCGAAGGGGTCCCTCTCAGGTTCCAGCAACGTCAGCACCCGTTCCTTCTGGTACGGCTTGAGAACGTACCGCCAGGCGGCGTGCGACGAAATCACG
>JAOZRE010000451.1:2357-3658 GCA_029940215.1 bacterium
GCGATGAGAACCACCACAACCATCGTCGCAATTACCACCCTGGGGCTGGCCTGTTCGTTCATTCCAACCATACGAAACCTGGCCAACAGTTTTCAGCTGGGTGGATACCTGATCCTGATTTTCTGCTTCACCTCGGGAACCATGGTAAATGCAAATATCATTACCGAGCTGGATTACTCACTGGCCGGTTACTTCATCTTTATTCTGGTGGGATCATTGATCCTGCAGGCTGTGCTGTGCAGGATGCTTGACATTGACACCGACACCTTTCTGATTACATCGTCAGCCGCCATTATGTCGGTTCCTTTCATTCCCACCATTGCAGGCTCCCTGAAAAATCGTGAGATACTGCTGCCGGGATTTGCAGCAGCGATAATCGGATACGCAGCCGGCAACTATCTGGGCATCATCGTCGCCAATACCACTCGCTGGCTACTGGGCACCTGACAAACTCAACCTTTCATAAATGATGATAAAACACTTAGGGATCGTACAAAATTTACTTGGCATAATCTGTCCGCTAAAGTCTCGAAAAGACTGAACATTTTTCAGACAGAATGCCAAGTAATTTTTGAGCCGACCCTTAACGAACTCGTCGCCCAAAAAACGGCATCTTTGGTCGGGAACCTAATTGATGAGAACACTGATGATCTCCCATGCCAGGCAGGTAAATGTTAGCAACTCCAGTTGGAAACCGATTCGTTTTCTGATTTCGGCAAAACCAACGGCGTTTTGAGTTAAGTAGGCGTAAAACAGTAACACATATCTCATCGCTGCCAAATGGATCGAGGCGTAGTGGGTTTCGTAAGCACCGGTCTGCTCCTTGAGGAATCCGAAGTTCTGCTTGATCTCTTTAAAATAGACTTCGATACTCCATCTCAGGGCGTAGGTTTCGAATACTTTGCGGTCTTCCAGCATTGAATCTGAACAGAGCAGGACCACCCACGAATTTTTGGGGGCACGTTTCGCTCTGGAGAAGATCAGCTTGACTTCAGTCCAGTCGTCATCTTTGTCGGATAGATTATATTCGACGACTGCCGAAAAATAGGAATATCCTTTTTCCGGAAAGACAGTCATGTTTTTACGAAGTAGGCGATACAGTCCTTTCAGGGTGTATTCCTGGCCTTGGTACCTGTATTTGGCTCTGTTGCGCTTCATCATGAAAATGGCCGTCAAATCGTTGTCGAGCGCCAACGATATGTTCTTTTTGCACCCGAACCAAGCATCTCCGATCAGATAGTGGGAATAGAAACCGTTGGACACTGCATTTTTTAACATAGCGCCCAGCAGTTGGTGTTTGG